>DATGJV010000494.1:0-2289 GCA_035295005.1 Ktedonobacteraceae bacterium
TCTTCTGCTGGAAGTGCCGTGAGCAATCCTTCGCAATGCATCAAGTCATCGAATGTCAGATGGGGTATTTGCCCATTGAGCCGGTATACCTGTTGCGCTAAATAAAAAAGCGAATTCGCACTTCCCCCGGTCACTATCAGCTTTGGCGGTGACTGTTTCATACGCATCCCCTGCAAATACGTTTGCAGAAATGTCTGAGCCACTGCCAGCTCATCCTCCGTGGGAGGATTGGACGGCATATAGCGATCATGCAGCCAGCCCGAACCAACGGGGATTGAGACACGCCATGAGATATGCATATGTTTCGCCGTCACGAACTCTGTGCTACCACCGCCGAGGTCCATGACGCCAATTGTTGCCGGAGCATCTGGTTTTTTCGCCTCTTCATACGTTGCGCCATAAAACGTCAATGTGGCCTCGGCATTGCCGCTCACCAGATAAACGATGAGACCGGTCTCTTTTCGCACGTATTCAACAAACTCGGCGCTATTTTTCGCTTTGCGAATAGCTTCCGTCGCCACGACCAGCACTTCCTCTGCTCCATGCTGCTGTGCCAGTGCCTGATAATCGCGCAGAACAGCAAGAGCGGCATCGCGTTTCTCTATAGAAATCGCTCCGGTAGCCGTGACACTTTCGCCGATGCGTACCATCTCGACTTCATCCACCACGATATCCAGGTCATCAGGCATACAGCGAGCCACTACCACATGAATGGTATTGCTGCCAATATCAATCGCGGCCCGCACAGGAGATTGTGTTCTCTGACGTACCATAACAGGCTCCTTAGCAAACATTCAAAAATATCATCATAAATTATCTACGCTTCAAGCCTTCCAAACGAGACAGCAAGAGACCCGGCCATGTTACACAATTCAGGATATGCAAAGGCATTATACCATACTCAAAACCTTGCTGTGAGGATAACAGGGCTAATCACAAGAAGATAATGGGACTAACCGCGAAGAGAAAAAGGAAAACCAGTAAAGCTCTAAAATAGCGTGGGAATCCTCTTGACAAGTCGCAAGAGATACAGTAATATAGTGCCAGTCCACCGAACAAGGAAGGACAAATAAGCAAGCAAGCCGAAGTGGTGAAACTGGTAGACACGCAACGTTCAGGGCGTTGTGCTCGCAAGGGCGTGGGGGTTCGAGTCCCCCCTTCGGCATTCTTCGGCACGGTCGGGGCGTCTCAAGTGGCTTTACAGGCGGCTTGAGGCGTTTTCATTTGGCGGGGAATTGCTGTCTGACAGGAACGTTGACAGGAACTGGAATTTCTGACAGGAAAAGGGCTCTTTACGCTTCAGCATGGCCGGGCTCACTCTCGTTGAACTTTGCCAGCGTACTGTTCAACCGGCTGATCGCGTCCTGCTGCATCCCCGGCAACACGTGCGAGTAGACATCCATCGTCATGCTGATATTGTTGTGACCGAGCAGTTCCTGTACCACTTTGGGATGCACGCCCTCGCTCAACAGCAGCGTTGCCGCGCTGTGGCGCAGGTCATGAAAACGGATGTCGGGTAACCCCGCTTTTTTTAGCAGCGCCTTCAAGGGATCAAGCACATCTTTCGTTGGATTGAGATGCGTACCGAGTGACGTACAGAACACGTAATCATGTTCCTGCCACATCTCACCGGCCAGCTCTTTCGCCGCGAGTTGACGCTGTTGATGCTGTTTCAGCGACTCCAGTGCGAATGAGGCGACGACGATGTTTCTCCGGCTCTTCTGCGTCTTCGGCTCGGCTTCCACATAGCCCTTTCCGGGCATCTTCGTGGGAACCCGCGTTAGAATACGCCGTATCTGCAAGGTACCGGTCGCAAAGTTGATGTCCTGCCACTTCAACCCCAGCAATTCTCCGCGCCTCATGCCGGTGGCGAGCGCCAGGGAAAAGAGCGCCTCCTGGCGATGCCCCCGGGCAGCGGTCAGCAAGCGGTGGACCTGCTCCACGGTCAGCGGTTTGATCTCAAATTCCGCGGCGTGCGGCGGCGAGACCAAACTGCAGACATTGCGGGGAACCAGCCCCCATTTCGTCGCCGTCTCGAGTGCCTTATGCAGCACGTTGTGAAATACGCCAACGGTGGATGCAGATAGGCCCTCGTTAAGCTTCTTCGTGTAGAATGCCTGCACGTGTTGAGCGGAAAGCTTTTGCAGCCGGTGCCGCCCGAGTACCGGAATGATGTGCAAGCGCACGATCTCTTCATATCGCTCGTAGGTACGGGGCCGCACATTCTGCTTCTGTGAGTTCTCCAGCCAGTCGGTGAGGAATTGCGCAAGCGTCTGGGTGGCCGTGCCG
>DATGJV010000495.1:0-5794 GCA_035295005.1 Ktedonobacteraceae bacterium
CCTGCAGGCATTGCGCAGCAATAAAATTGTGTTGATTACGGCTGACCGTGCCGTACAGGGTGAACGTGTAGAGATGCCATTCTTTGGCGCTCCGGCAACACTACCCTCTGGCCCGGCAGCACTCGCCACTCGAACAGGGGCAACAGTAGTGGGGGCCTTTGGTTGGCGCTCCGGTGGTGCCAACGGGAAGCGACCGATTGAAGGATTGTTTTCTCCGCTCTCGCTGGCCCTGCCAGAGGAGCAGCGAACAGATATGATGAGCGTAATGCGTGGCATAGTAGACAGGATGGAGCAGCATATCGGTGCGCATCCTGAGCAATGGGTGGTATTTTCACCCATCTGGACGAATACGAAGAATAAATTTAAAGGAGAGGCATGAATACCAGCAAATATGTAGCCACACCCAATGGAACAGAGCAGAGTTGCATGCAGGGCAAAGGGACGGCAATGTTGAAGAAACGGCGGCAAATGACGCAGGAACAGGCGCTTGGCTTCGGAAAATTGGGTATGGCTGATTTGCACATGCACAGCACCTACAGCGACGGGCTGGCGACAATTGAGCAGATACTGCATCACGTCGAGCATAATACGGCATTAGATGTTATCGCGATTACCGACCACGATGTGATCGAGGGTGCGCACCACGCTCACGATCTGTGGGCAAAAGGTAATTACCGCTTTGACTTTGTAGTCGGTGAAGAAATAAGTACGAAGCAAGGCCATCTGCTGGCCCTGTATATAGAGAAGCGCATTCAGCCAGGTTTGAGCATGGAGCGTTCGATTGACCTGATCCACGAGCAAGGCGGACTGGCAATTGTGGCGCACCCGCTCAATCGTGTCTTTCGCCATAGCTGCCAGCGCCGTGTTTTGGACCGCATTCATGCCAGTAGCGATGTGTGGTTGGACGGGATCGAGACATGGAACGCGAGTTTTTGCGGCATTGGCGCGAACCGTGTTGCGATGCACGCGAACCGTGTTGAATATGGCTGGGCCGAGGTGGGGAATAGTGATGCTCATACGCTCAACTCTATAGGGCGCGGCTGCACCTGGTTTGAGGGTCAATCGGCACAGGATGTACGCGCCACCATTGAAGCAGGTTTGAGCGCACCGGGCGGCAGACTGTGGGGCGTCAACGACTACCTGCGTCTGGCCCAACATATGCTGAGTGTACGAACTCCGCTTGTACGCAACCGTAAGCTGCATGCTGCGTAATAGCAGTAGAACCGCTTGTAATCAGAGTGTTACGAATACCGTGTTGGGGATACATCAGGTATATTAGAGACATTTCTGAATGTTATAATTGTAGGGCGCATCTTTGCAATCGGTAGAGAAGCTGCAAAGATGCGTTCTTGCAATTGTCGCATGGCTTATGAAATAAGCTGGTGCAAATAAAACGCAGGGAGTAGCGTGTGAAAATTGGTATCGTTTCGCCGTATGACTGGAGTTACCCCGGTGGGGTACGGGACCACGTTCGGCATCTCGCCGATGAGTTCATCGCAATGGGACAGGACGTTATGATACTGGCACCTGCTTCCGGCGTGAAAGGAAAACTGGTAGAAGATCACGTCTATAAGATGGGCGGCACCACGCCGTTTCCAATCAATGGCTCAATCGCCCGCATCACTCTCAACCCGTACCTGGGGAGACAGGTGCGTGCTGTCTTGCAACGCGAGCGTTTCGATGTGATACACCTGCACGAACCATTACTGCCTGGTCTTTCACTGACGGTGTTACGCTTCTCACGCGCACTCAATGTCGGCACATTCCATGCGTTTGCGCAAACAGGCATGACCTCGACGCCTTACCTGGCATATGCCTCGGCATACCCGTTCTTGCGCTCGTCTTTTCGCCGTCTTTCCGGGCATATCGCGGTCTCGCGGGCGGCAAAAAGCTTTATTTCGCATTATTTCCGTGCCGACTATCGCATCATTCCCAACGGCATTGACCTGGGACGCTTCGGCCCTGGTGTCGCTCCTCTGCCGCACTTAATGGATGGCAAGCGGAATATTCTCTTTGTCGGTCGCTTTGAGAAACGCAAGGGCGCGAAATACCTGTTACGCGCTATTCCCTCCATCCGCGAGCGCCATCCGCATACGCGCTTCATCTTCGTGGGTGACGGTGCCTTGCTCCCCGGCTTTCAACGATTTGTCGAACGGCATGGCTGGCAAGATATCCTCTTTACAGGCTATGCCAGTGATGAAGATTTGCCGCGCTACTTTGCCAGCGCCGATATCTTCTGCTCTCCAGCTACCGGCGGCGAAAGTATGGGCATTGTGCTGCTAGAGGCTATGGCAGCCGGCAAACCGATTGTAGCTTCTAATATCGAAGGTTACGCGACCGTCATCAACAATGACAGAGATGGTCTGCTCGTGCCGCCACGCGACAGCCAGGCTCTCGCCGCATCCATAGACCACCTTCTCGAAAACGACCCACTCCGTCACCGCTTCATTAGCACAGGCTTGCTGAAAGCCCGCGACTATGCCTGGCCCCATGTGGCTAGTCGCGTTCTCGACTATTATTACGAATTACTGGAAGAACGCAAGAAAAGCCTGAGAAGTGGCCGAGATATCTATTTTAGCAAGTAAATTTCAACACAAATCGTTTGTTTTATGCTATACTATATAAACACATCTGATTGAGGGAACCATTACATAACATTCAGGAGAAAAAAGTGCATAATCAATTTAACCTCTCAACAAAAATGAGAACTATCTTTCTATCAGCCAGGCAAGTAGGAGTTCTCCTCTTTCTCATCTGCATGGTAGCTTTGAGTATAGTAGTCTCTGCCTGTGATGCACCAGGCATCAACATTAATAGCAATTGCAGTGGAGCAAATATCAGTTGTAATCAAAATACCGCGCCGACCTCTACTCCTTAAAAGCAACATCAGGATTCCCGTAAAAGTTTGTCCCAGTCTCACCTTTCTTCTTGCACAAAGTCTGAGAACTCAAAGGTAGAGAACAAAGGGATACTATTTGCGATGCGTGTAGATATCCTTGCTCAAAAGAAAGGTCTCCAGCATGGCTAACAGATTTTCCGCCAGAAGAACAGGGAATATTTTTTCGTGTATCTGGCAAGCAGGGATACTTTTCCTACTTCTGGGTACGTCGCTCTCTGCCTGCGGTATCACCCTTTTTAGTTCCAATTGCTCCGGTGTAAGTGTATCTTGTGGCAACAATGGTACCGTACTTGCGCCCGATGCCACTTCCCAGGTCCATGCTGCCGCCACAGTTACTACGATCAAGAAGAGCAAGCCGCTGGCAAGTGATCCAATGAGCAGGCAAGATAGCAACCTCTGGGGTGACGATGCATATTGCTCTTTTCACGACCATGCCTATTTTGTCGAATACAGTAGTTCCACTCAAGGCACCTATGTATGTGATTCATCAAGACTGCACTTCGGCGACGCGGCTATCCAGATAGACGTAACCGCTTCCCTTTCAGATGAATCCGCCGGTATCATATTTCGGGCCGACCCCAGTCTCAGCGACTATTATGACTTCGCGATTTCTCAGGGACAATATGCGCTAGCGATTTTTGGCAATAACACAACAACCACCCTGATTCCGCCCACGTCCAATGGCGCTATTCATGGAACGCGGGAAAAGAACAGGCTTCTGGTCATCACAAAGGGCAACGATATCAAACTTTTTATCAACGGGGTATTTGTGGGCGAAACCCACGATAGCACCTTAACCACTGGCTATGTGGGGGTAAGCCTCACCAATTATATATCCGACGCCCAGGCCAGCTTTTCCAACCTGGTGATTTATCGGGCCTGACGATACTATACAAGGGGAGTTTAAAGAAAGGTCTCCAGCATGGTTAACAGATTTTCCGCCAGAAGAACAGAGAATATTTTTTCGTGCATCTGGAAAGTAGGGATTCTGCTCTTTTTTCTGGGCGTGCCGCTCTCTTCCTGCACGCTTATTAGCGTTAATTGTATTGGGTCGAGTGTAACTTGCAATACCGGAGCCCCTTCACCCACGCCTGATCGCCCTGCTATTGTCGCTGCCGCTCGTGCGATCACCCAGACCCAGCCGCTGCTGCGTGATCCAATGAATAAGCAAGATAGCAATCGTTGGGGTACCCGTAACGGTTGCGCTTTTCGCAATGGCGCCTATGTTATCGTATACAGCGGTACCCCTAGTACATTTGGCTGTGACGCGACAAAACTGGATTACGGCAACGTGGCTATCCAGATGGATGTAACCCTCATTTCGGGCGATTCCGCGGGCATTATATTCCGCGTAGACCCTTCTTTCAGCGAAATGTACGACTTCGAGATTACCAATCAGGGGCAATTCCAACTGGTATTCTTTAACAAAAGCGGCACAACCACGCTGATTCCGGCCACGATCAGTAGTGCTATTCGTGGGGTAGGGAAAAAGAACACCCTTCTATTGATCACAAAGGACAACGATTTCCAGTTCTTGATCAATGGTGCATTCGCCGGTGAAGCCCACGATAACACCTTATCCACGGGGTATGTCGGCGCAACTGTCGCCGATTACTCATCCAATGCCCAGGCCATTTTTTCCAACCTGGTGATCTACCAGGTCTAACGATACGACCGGGAAGAAGCCCGGCGGAAGCAAGATACACACAAAGGGAAACGCTGGTTTCAGCGCAACAATTTACAGACCCCGATATACAGCCAAAAAGAGCTAGTGCTATTGGTAGGAAGTGTGATACAATAGGAATATGTTTAGCAGACGCATACAGCAAAGAGCAAGGCACCTGGTCGCACTAATGATTCAACCTTTTGCCCGGCTTGGTGTTAATCCGAATACATTGACATTGGTAGGATTGCTGCTCAGTATCTTGACAGCTGTAGTAATCGCTCAAGGACTCCTGATAGCAGGAGGATTGCTGGTGCTGTTTGCTGGAATGTTTGACATGCTCGATGGGGCAATGGCGCGTGTACGAAATACC
Source organism: Ktedonobacteraceae bacterium (assembly GCA_035295005.1). Classification (GTDB taxonomy): domain Bacteria; phylum Chloroflexota; class Ktedonobacteria; order Ktedonobacterales; family Ktedonobacteraceae; genus DATGJV01. Next base: position 4,936 of record DATGJV010000495.1, read on the forward strand.
GCGACAACCTTTGGCGCTTTCTTTGACTCAACGCTTGACCGCTATTCGGAAAGTATTATCCTGTTGGGGTTGCTCTATTATGCGATACAGAGGCCAGGGTTACATGATCTTGTCTGGCCCTTCCCATATGAGCAACCCTGGATGATCGGCTTGATATATATAGCAGCGATCGGCTCGTTGATGGTAAGTTATACCAAAGCGCGTGCCGAGGGGTTGGGGTTAGAGTGCAAAACCGGACTGCTGGCCCGTCCTGAGCGTGTCGTTATACTGGCAATAGGACTCTTATCTGGCACCTATATCTGGGCATTAGCTATTCTAGCTTTTTTCTCGCAGGTAACTGCCGTTGAGCGCGTGGTACATGTCTGGCATACAACCAGCCGGGCGGCCAAAATCGAGGCGCAACGTTCCTCGTCGGAGACGCTCAATAGTTTACCTGTCGCGCACGATACAGGACTGGACAATCGTCAAGAGCCAACACCTGTGGAGACAACGGAACGCATAGAACCTTCCGTTCTCCCTGTACACACTAGCGTTCCGCCGTTCAATAGAGGTGTACATCAAGAGTAATAGTAACGGCGTAGACCATTGAGCCTGGACCGGGTTACACGAGTAGAGAACGTGTAGAGCGTAGTGGATGCAATTTGCCCAGGGGTAAAGTAGGGTCGGAACACCGGATTGATCGGTTTGCTTCCGTCCATTGACAACGCGGATCGGTGGAAAAGTTATTGTATGAGGAAGATGTATGCATGATACCAATCATCTTCCGATCGCTTTTCCCGAACACCCGTTGTGTACAACATACAACAATAGGCACAAACAGAGAGGTTCGCCCCACGCAACGATTCTGTCGAACATTCTC
>DATGJV010000496.1:0-5977 GCA_035295005.1 Ktedonobacteraceae bacterium
GATCTGGCCATCACCCATGTCGTACTGCCGTCCTTCTCATGAACGGCGTTCTTGTGCGTAATATTCCACACATTCTGGCCCAGGTCTTGCAGATTGCTGAACTCCACCCGCGCCGCGTCGTTGGCGTAGACCTCAACCACGTCGCTCAAAAGCGCCAGTTGTGCGCTATCAACGGACGAATTGTATTCGTTCACGTAGCGCACGCTACTCAATTCATCGGCGACAATCAGCGTATGCACAAAATTCGCTGATTCTGCTTCATCAAGCCAGACCTGTGCCAGGATCGGCTTCTCAATCTCTACACCCTTTGGAATGTAGAGGAAAATGCCGCCGCTCCAGAAGGCCGCGTGCAAAGCTGTGTATTTGCTCGCGTCAACCGGTACGCACCGCGTCATGAAGTATTGCTGCACCAGTGCGGGATAGTCACGCATGGCGGTTTCCAGATCAGTCAGGATAACACCCGCGCTCCGCAGCTCCTCATTCAGTTCAGTGCGCACAACGGAGCCGTTGCGCTGCACAATCAAGCCCGCACGCTCATCTACCAGCGCCTCCGTCAGCGACCGTTCAATCGTCGCCGTCAGCATCCCATTGCCATCGCTATTCGATGAGACCGAGGGAATAAGTTCCTGAAATTTGAAGTTCGAGACGAGCCGCAACGTACCCAGGTCGCCACGTCGCCCCAGCGGCGTGGCAGTATTCTCGTAGATATCCCAGGCTTGCAGACGCTTCTGGAGCATCCACTCAGGCTCACCCTTGCGGCGGGAAAGTTCCTCAACCGCCTCACGGGTAAAGCCTTTTGCTACTATACTAGCCATTGACCGTCACCTCTTGCCCGTGAACATCATTCTCCTCATCGGCGGGTTTGAGCCACTCGTAGCCCTTCTCCTCAAGCTCAAATGCCAGTTCTTTGCCGCCCGATTTGACGATGCGACCGTTGAACATCACATGCACAAAGTCTGGCGTGATGTAGTTTAACATACGCTGGTAGTGCGTGATGAGCAGAATACCGAGATTGGGGCCGGTCAGGGCGTTCACACTCTCTGAAACAATTTTCAGCGCGTCAATATCCAGACCGGAGTCGGTCTCGTCCATCAAGGCAATTTCCGGCTCAAGTAGCGCCATCTGGAGAATTTCGGCGCGTTTCTTTTCGCCACCGGAGAAACCATCGTTAATCGAACGATTGATAAAGCTGTTATCCACTTTCAACAGGCGCATTTTTGTCTGCAATAGCGTGCGGAATTCTCTTGGAGGAATACTCTTGCGCTTCGTCGCCTGGCCGGTTGGATTCTCACCCTCCTCCAACGGCTTATTGCCTTCACGTACAGCTTCGAGCGAGCGGCGCAAGAAGTTCGCGACACTCACGCCGGGGATAGACATTGGATATTGGAACGCGAGGAAGAGACGCATGCGAGCGCGACGGTCAGGCGAATACTCAAGAATATTCTCACCCTTAAACCAGACTTCGCCATCGGTCACTTCATATTTGGGGTTGCCCATGATCACATTCGCCAACGTGCTTTTACCAGAGCCATTTGGCCCCATCAATGCATGTATTTCGCCCTGTTTCACAACCAGGTCAACACCACGTAAAATTGGCTTGCCCTCAATATTGGCATGCAGGTTCTTAATTACCAGTTCTGACATTACCGAAACAAATCCTTCCTTAACACATCATGTATGTGTCCAATACATCGCCCGTAGGGGTTGTTTATCATTTGTTACACTTTATTATCGCGCCTTTTATGACAGAGAACGGGCCTGTTGCTCACCGGTATTTGTGGTCAATTCTGGTAGCCCAAAGCCCATATCTGAAGCCGCCCGGATATCTGAAAGCGCAATGAAACGAGTTGCCGTACCGCGCTCCGCTGTCGTTGGCGAATTTCTCACAAGGTCTGCCAGGGTCATGTTATCAAGCGCCTGGGCTACGACATCGCGCAACTTTGCCCAGAGATACTTTGTGCCGCATCCATCCAGAAAATTACAAATCTGCGTCATTTCCCCTTCGGGCGCACAAATCATGGGCGAAATCGGCCCTTCCAGCACGCGCACAACCTCACCCATCGTAATATCTTCGGGACGACGGCTCAAAGAATAACCGCCATGTGCGCCGCGTGTACTGGTCACCAGTGACGGCACCGCCTCGCGCAATAGCTTCACTAATTGCTCCAAATATGCGAGCGGTAGCGCCTCCGTCTGTGAAATATCCGTTAGCGAGCGCGGACGTTCACCATAATGTCGAGCCAGATCGACCATAATCCGCACGCCATATTCGCCTTTTGTAGATGCTTGTAATATCATGGCCTTCTCCTTCCCGGCATATGCAAGATGAACACCGATAGTCTGCAACCCGGCTACCTTGATCAGCTTGACCAACATGACCATTCATTAATCCGACCTGTTCACTAGGATATATTTTAACACGTCTCATCGCTCACCGCAAGTGGCACCTTGTAGGGACAGCTTGAAACCATTCTTGCTTTACACACGCATTTATATAGGAGAAGATATTTATGCATGCAATCAGTTATCTGGTTCATTGCTACAACGTCTTGCGCGGGCGTAGATAGCACAGCTTTACATTTTCGCAGTTCACACATAGTATGGAGGTAAATCATGGTACAACTCGGCTGGAAAGCTGGCCCGGAGCAGTTTCCCCCAACAGAATTGCTGGATTATGCGGTCGCGGCAGATAAAGCGGGTTTTGATTCAATAGATGTAAGCGACCACTTCAACCCGTGGAGCGAGGCCGGGCAGGCCGCGTTTACCTGGACATGGCTTGGCGCGGTAGCTTCCCGCACCAATCGCATACACATGGGGACAGGCGTGACCTGCCCGATCTTGCGCTACCACCCGGCAGTCATTGCCCAGGCGGCAGCAACGTTGACCCATTTCGCGCCGGAGCGCGTGTATCTATGCGTTGGTACCGGCGAGGCATTGAATGAATACGCCGCGACCGGCGAATGGCCCGAATATGAAGAGCGGCAGGAGATGCTGGCCGAAGCCATAGACCTCATGCGTGCCCTCTGGAGCGGCGAGCAGGTCAGTTTCGAGGGTGCTTATTACACGACACGCAAAGCAAAATTGTACACACCACCTACATCGCCCATCCCCATTTTCGTCTCCACGCTCGCGCCGGGAAGCGCGAAATTTGCCGGTCAGTATGGCGATGGTTTCATCACTGTCGGCGGCAAAAAACCCGACATCTACAAGCAAATTCTCAAAAACTTCGAGGATAGCGCCAGAGAAGCGGGCAAAGACCCGGCGCAGATGCCACGATTGATCGAACTGAACGTCGAATACACCGATGAACTGGACTCCGCCATCCAGTACCAGCTCAAATACTGGGCCGGGGCTTACGTTCCTGCTCTGTTTAACCAGAAAATCTATACGCCAGCGATGTCGCAGGAAAATGGCGAAATCGTCGGAGCGGATGCGCTCAAAAAGGCTGCGTGCATCTCCAGCAACGCCGATGATCATGTCAAATTCGCTCAGCAATACATTGATATGGGCTTTGATCGCCTTTTCTTCCATTCCGCACTACCCAACCAGGATACCTTCATCGAAAGGTTCGCCAGCGATGTATTGCCACGCTTGCGGTAATTTACCTGTAGAAAAGAACAAGCAGACGTTATCCCAGTCGCGACTGGGATAACGTCTGCTTGCTTTTTAGAGAGGAAGTTTGCGGCCAACGACAATTTGTCGTGTTCCTCTGCCAAACGGTTGCCAGTCATAGCCACCATAGATAGCTTCTATACTGAAACCAGTCGCCAGGAAGAGCAACTGCAGTTCTCGCGGAAAGAAAATGTGCATATCGAGCCTTGTCAGGTAGCGTTCGTTTTCGCCTGTCTCGAAAAACTTCTCGTGGGTCCAGGTGAGGTGCTGTAATTGTTCAATCTGGTCATACTTGCGGGTTGTGTAGAGCAGCATTGTGAACTCTTCATCGGGCGCGACAATCTCATCTTCCAGATAAACCGTCGAAGGACGGTTCAATGCGTCGCTTAGATAGTCTATGTCGGGTAGAGACACGTCAACCACGAAACGCCCACCTGGCACAAGATGGTCATACGTGTTTTTGAACGCCCCAAGCTGTTGTTCCAATTCATACAGATGTGCGATGGAGTTAAACGGGAGTATAATCAGATCAAATTGTCCCTTATGCTCAAGCTGGTAATTCGTCATATCGCCTTCGTGCAGCAAAATACGTCCCTGCACTGTCTCTGATTCACGTGCCAATTTGCGCCGGTAGGCACCCAGCATTTCAGGCGCGATATCCAATCCTTCCAACAAAAAATCGCCGGGGCCATGCAAGAGTTCAATGCCAATACGCCCACTGCCGCAGGCCAGTTCCAGCACCCGCTGCGGCGTATAGCGCATCACCAGTTCTCGCCAGAAAGGGATATCCAGCTCCGATTGTTCCTGATACTCCAGGTCATAGTCGCTCACACGCTCGTAATATTCCCCCATCGCATATGTCATAGCTCACCTCACAGGCATCGTTGGGCTGTTCGGTGCTACTCTCCTGTGAGGTGCGCAGCACCGAACAATCCTAAGTAAATTCTATAGTAGAGATTAACACATCTGGAGGCAAGAAAGCAAGCACATATTATGGTATTGACATTTTGTTGTATCCATGCTATATTTTGTTTTGAAAGACATAAAAATGTTGTTGTAATATCAGGAGGTATGCATGGCAGAGATAACTATTTATAACCGGTTGGCAGTTTTGAGAGCGGAGCGCGGGATGTCGCGCCTGAACCTGGCGAATGCGCTGGGCATTAACTACCAGACGATTGGCTACCTGGAACGCGGCGAGTACAACCCAAGCCTTGAACTCGCCTTCCGTATCAGCGCATTTTTCGGCTTGCCCATTGAGGCCATTTTTTCGACAAAACCCTTCAAACCATTAAGTGAAGAAGTGTATACACACAAGCAAACAGAGGAGCATGTATCATGAACGAGCAAGAATCAGGATCGAACGAATATCTTCGTCCGCCGCTCTGGCATGGCAAGATCGCTTTTGGCAAAGTAGCCCTGAGATTGACGCTCCAGAAAAGTGAAACCAGGCAGAAGAGCGTGGAACGTTTCAGACAGGTGTCATTGTTCGAACTAGACGAGCCTTTTGAGCAGAAATCGGCGTTAATATGTTGCCGACTACTGGTACTCGGTCTGTACCTGAGCTTCCTCGCCTGTTTAACAGGATTATGGCTCACCGGCAATTCCTTCGGCAGCCCCGGCCAACTCCTGCCCGGTGGCATTGCGAACTTCATAGCCAGCCGACCTGCTATAGTATTACTGGTTCCCCTGGCAAGCCTTCTCGGCTGCTATTTCCTCTTGCGTCATATCACCTATGACATCATCGCGTGGCCCGAACGCTTTCTGGATGAGCGCCAGAAAATGGTACGCGACCGCGCCCACCGGAATGCCTACAAGCTTGTGAAAGTCGCCTGTCTCCTCATTCCGCTCTACCTCTGCCTGCACGCGGTATTCTGGACTGCGCAGACGCCTGCTCCTGCCCCCGCACAGGTACCCGCGCCTATCCCTGTCCTGACTTACACCGTAATACCCTCATCAGAATACCTTTTCGAGGTGGCTCCGAATACACTATTACAAAGTGAACAAGCGATTCATATCAATCTCGGGCTTCAGAAAGCCGCAGGGCAAACAATCATCTTTTATGAGATTGTATCACCGCAAACGGGCTTCTCAATCAGCAACAATGGATCAGGGACCATTCACACTAAACGTGTCATAATATCTTTCCCGTACATATGGGTCAATGACCCGATATATGCCAGCTATGCCATCCATACCCTGGCATCTCCCTCATACGAACAGACACCAACTGTCATGGCACCATCATGGCCCAACGCCCCGGCCAGTATGTTACTTTACTATGGAGTACTCTTGCTCAGTCTCCTCCTGATGGCAATCGCTCTCCCAATGTCCCTCGTCGCGTGGAAAGAGCGACTGTAATAAT
>DATGJV010000497.1:0-7194 GCA_035295005.1 Ktedonobacteraceae bacterium
GGTAGTGTTATACCAACCGATGAAACTGCTCAACAACATCCATAAGAGGACCATAAACAGCATGCCAGCACCGAGATAGAGCAAGGGATGAGTGCGACGCAACACTCTGTGTTTCCTTGCCAATGCCTTTGGCAAAGGAGTGGTAGGCAGCTTTTTTGGCTGCGCACTTGCCCGTCGTACCGGAGAAGCAGTATGCTGATCCTGTTCCTCATTATCTTCTTCGGCACGTTGCCATTCAGCGATATCCTCATCTTCCTGAGTCTCTGCCGGACGCGTGCGTGGACGAGAGGCACGCTGCACAACCGGAGTCTTTGCGGAAGTCGCAGCTGGGGAATGTTTGCCGGACTGGTTTTTGTCATCACCAATAGGGCGATGCCGCAAAACGCTACGCGGGGTAATATTATCAGTTGATTCTAAAACTGGCATAATAGAATTCTCCTTTCCTTGCTAGCCAGGCCCTTCTGTGTTTCCTCAAAAAAAGAGAAGAAATATGTGTCATAGCCGGGATAGCCAGGGTTTCCCCAAACCACATCGTCCACGTATGCTTCGAGCATATATATTTTCATTGATGTGTTGACACAACGCGTGTAATGTACAGGAATTTTTGTAGAAAAACAACATAACGTTATAAATGATAGCCCATATGGGCCATTGTGGGAGTTACAACCGGCGTAATAGATAGATTGTGGCTTGCTACATGTTCATTTATGAGGACTAGTATTCGTTGGTTATCACGGCTCCGATTGACTGCTTTTATTATACCCAATACAACCGAGTTATTGCAAGGGGACTACAAGAAATTTTTTTGCTCCAGCACCGCTTGCAAATCTTCCGGTAAGGGAACCTCCAACTCGACGGTCTCTCCCGTTGTTGGATGCTGAAATTTGAGCTGGTAGGCATGCAGAAACTGACGCTGCAAGAGGGGTTCGCGTTTGGAATGCCCTGAGCCATAGATAATATCGCCTACGACAGGATGTCCAATGGCCTTGAGATGGACACGAATCTGGTGCGTTCGCCCTGTTTCAAGCTCCAATAAGAGCAACGTATGGCGTGCGAAACGCTCCAGCACACGAAAATGTGTGCGAGCTTCTCTACTACCTGTCGCGGTAATCGCCATCTGCTGGCGATTGCGTGGGTCGCGTCCAATAGGCGCGTCTATACTCCCATGATCGAGTGAAACGTTGCCTTCTACGAGCGCGAGATATCGCTTCATAATAGCATGTTGCCTCAGCATTTCAATTAAGGTAGCCTGGGTGCGGGTATTTTTGGCAATGATGAGTAGGCCGGATGTATCTTTGTCAAGCCGATGTACAATGCCGGGCCGCACACCCTCTTGTAGCTCCTGCAACTGTGGATAGCGTGCTAACAATGCATTGACAAGTGTGTCTTCATAATGACCTGGAGCAGGATGCACAACCATCCCTGCTGCTTTATTGATCACCAGCAGATCGTTATCCTCGTACACTATCTCTAACGGGTAGCTTTGTGGTTTGGCGTGACTTTGCTGCGCAGAAGGCAGCATATGGTATACCCGAATCGTGTCTCCGTCGCGTAACGCATACCCCGCTTTACTGCTATGCCCATTTACCAGCACCCCACCTTCGGCTATCATATGCTGAATCGTGGTACGCGAAACGTCAGGGACGAGGGGAGTCAGGTAACGATCCAGCCGTTGACCTGTCTCTGCGGCCTGGGCAATAAAAGTATCGTAAGGTAACGTTGTATCAGGATTGTGCATCTTGTTCTTTCGTGCGCAATGCTCCACTATTAGAAATCGTTTGCTTTTCCTGGTCGTCTCTGGCAGGAGCTTCTCGATTGCGGCGTAAGCTTCCTATGAGAAGTAACACAAACAGCAGGAAAACGCCGACGGAGATAGAGGCATCGGCGATATTAAAGATGGCAAAGCTATAACCAATCTGCGGAATACGGAACCAGATAAAATCAACGACGTAGCCTCCACGAATGGCTCTATCTATCAAATTACCAGCTGCGCCGCCGATAATCATGCCAAAAACCAGCTTGAAAGCTAACGGGCCATTATTGAGCATACGGAAGTACAGGTAGAATATGATGGCTACTGCTGCTATAATGAGTAGCGCAAGAACAGTATTGTTCGCGAAGAGACTAAAGGCAGCCCCATTATTTTGAATATAATAAATGGAGAGATAATCGCCGATAATTGGAATTGGCGGCTGACTCTCCGGTGGACTTAAATGTTGTACAATTAAACTTTTTGTCAACTGATCAAGCGCAATGATGATAATAACCATAAGCAAGGCGAATAAATCGTTGACTCGTGCGCGTTTCGCTCCCACGATGTTTCTTTGTCCTTTCCATACCACGTTGAACAGGGTACGCGCTCTATTGTACTCTATTCACCGCAGATTGAAAAGGGTTTGCGAGAGCCGACAGTTTAATCAAGTTGGGCATCGTAAAACTCAGTGACACTGAGATTGCGTTGCTCCAACTGTTCCTCGTCTTTGACACAGCGTGCCGCCCACGGTATTGCTTCCAGCCGTTTCTCCGGGATTGGTTGTCCACAGACGACGCATTTCCCATAGGTACCATTATCCAGGCGCTCAAGTGCCTGCTCAATTTCTGTGAGTAGCGCCCGTTCATTGACCTGTACAGATTGTTCCTGTTGCATTTCCAGGAAATCAACGGCGTTATCCTCAAATTCCTGGGCACCATCGTTGGCTTCAATTGCATCCACTGGTTTTGGATGAGCTTCGGTTAAACTGGCGAGATTCTCTCGTATCTCATCCCGCCTCGTCTCGAGCCTGGCGCGTATCTTGTTCAAATCAAGCGTCATAGTCATGTTCCCTTTCTATGTTTATGCCACCATCTCTATTGTAATGCAGAAGGCATGTGCGACGCAAAGCACGCACATGCCTTCTGCATTCAACGCAGCCTCCAGATTTCTTCACAGCAATCTGGAGGCTGCAAGCGAAGTTGGCTATGATAGATTGGATGGCACGACGAACCAGACGCCCATTAAGCCTTCCCCTTTTGTTTGACCTGCCGCTGTATCACCCGAGAAAGTGTATAACGGGTGTCCATTATACGTAACCTGAGAACCATTCGCGTCGGTAACGACGCTCAATTTGCCGGGAAGCGAAGATGAACTGGTAGGTGTGCTTGAGCCGGACGCAAGCAGGGGAGGCCAGAAGCTGGCGCACCCGCCAGAACAAACCGATGTCGCAGTATCAGAAGTACGATAGTACAGCGTCATTCCCTGGGCGTTGGTGAGTATTGTTTCCGACGTACCCTTGATAGCCGCAGTAGCGGTATGGATCAGTGCGCCAGTGCTGCCAGTCGTTGCTGTAGGACTGGGCGATGCGGGAGTCGTAGGATACCCACCATATCTACCCCCACCACTACTGCTCGTCGCTGTAGGTGTTGCTCCACTGCTGCCAGTACTTCCTGTGGAAGTGGGAGAACTGCCACATGCAGCAAGCACAAATGACACTACGACAAAAACCGTAAAAGATGCAAAAACAATGCCCAATGATGATTTCAACCGTTTGAATGAAAACATGTCGTACACTCTCCTTCTATGTAAATCAATGTTGATTGAATATCTATTTCTGAAGACAGAACAACATGTTTTACATATGTGCATGCATTTATGCAATTCATCTTGTTCACTTAGGACATACGGTCAGGTGTTACAGAGAAGATGTTATGTCTGGTGGAATCGCACTAACTCTGCAATGACTGCCCCTGAGCGTAGAGTGTATTTGCCTGTGAGAAAGCGCGAACATTTCTGGTATCCTGAATATGGAGAGGTGAAGCGTATAGAATTATCAGGGAGTGTAATATAGGGGATAATTGCTAGTTTCACTTTCTTCTCATGTATGCTATTCTTAGAGTAGGCAGGCAGAGCCAATTTGTAAAGCGTAAGGATGCAGATATGACAGTCCCAGAGCAAAACGACGTGCCGGATGACACATCAACAGATACAGTGCAGGAAGAGGTTCCTTCTTTTTTTAGCGATTTTGATCTCTACTTATTCGGGCAGGGGAAAAATTACCGCATTTATGAGAAAATGGGGGCGCACGTTCGTACCATTAATGGCAGTACAGGTGTCAATTTCGCGGTGTGGGCACCCAACGCGCTCTCTGTTTCAGTCATCGGCGACTTCAACGATTGGAACCGTGGTGCAACGCCTATGCATCTCCGGCATAATGAACTGGGCGTCTGGGAGTGCTTTGTACCAGGGTTGTCGGTAGGCATCCTCTACAAATTTGCTCTCTATTCGCGCTACAATAACTACGCGGTGGATAAGACCGATCCCTATGGTCAAGCCTTCGAACTGCGCCCGCTTACTGCCAGCATCGTCACCGATATCCAGCGGTACGAATGGCAGGATGCAGACTGGATGCAACAGAGGACAGAACAGCAACCACTTACCTCTCCTATAGCCATTTATGAAGTGCATCTTGGCTCGTGGCGGCATATACTAGAGCGGCACCTTCCTGGTGCCGCCGAAGAAGATCGCTTCATGACGTATCGTGAGTTGGCGCACACACTCGCGCCATATGTCAAAAACCTGGGTTTTACGCATATTGAACTGATGCCCGTCACTGAATACCCCTATGATGGTTCATGGGGATATCAGGTGACAGGCTACTTCGCGCCAACCAGCCGCTTTGGTCCCCCTGAAGATTTCCAGTACTTTGTGGACTATATGCACCAGCAGGGTATTGGCGTCTATCTCGACTGGGTACCTGCACACTTCCCCAAAGATGGCTACGCGCTCAGCTACTTTGATGGGACGCATCTCTACGAATATGCCGATTCCCGTAAAGGCGAACACAAACAGTGGGGAACATATGTTTTTGACTACGGGCGAAGCGAGGTGCGGAATTTTTTGCTTGCCAGCGCAATCTTCTGGTTGCGTGAGTATCATATTGATGGTTTGCGCGTGGATGCAGTGGCCTCGATGCTTTATCTGAACTACTTGCGCGAGGATGGAGAATGGGTAGCTAATCAGTATGGAGGACGCGAACACCTTGAAGCGGTAGATTTCTTGCGCAAACTGAACGAGGCCGTGTATAGCGAAGAACCTGGAACAGTCACCATAGCCGAAGAATCGTCGGCCTGGCCTCTCGTGTCGCGTCCAACCTACGTAGGTGGTCTGGGGTTCACAATGAAATGGAATATGGGATGGATGCATGACATGTTGGAGTATATGTCCCTCGATCCCATTTACCGGCGCTATTCACATAACAACATTACGTTCTCATTGATGTACGCCTACTCAGAGAATTTCGTGCTACCGCTTTCACATGATGAAGTTGTTCATCTGAAAGGCTCAATGATTCACAAAATGCCGGGTGATCTCTGGCAGAAATTCGCCAATCTGCGTGCTTTTTACGGGTACATGTGGGGTCATCCTGGGAAAAAGTTGCTGTTTATGGGTGCGGAATTTGGGCAATGGCATGAATGGAACTTCGCCGAGAGCCTGGATTGGCATTTACTCGAGCCGGGAAGCGATCCACATCATGCACAGTTGCGTGATTTCTTGCGCAATCTGAACAGGTTGTACCAGGAAGAACCTGCTTTCAACATGTTAGACGTTGACCCGGCAGGCTTCTCCTGGATAGACGTTCATGATTCGGACAATAGCGTCATTTCCTTTATGCGCAAAAGTAAAAATCCTGATGACACGCTTGTGTTTATCTGTAATTTTACACCGGTACCCCGCCATGGGTATCGTCTGGGCGTACCAAACGCGGGAGAATATTATGAGCTAATCAATAGTGACGCTACACGCTATGGTGGGAGCGGCCTGGAGAATTTACAACCAATGCCCAGTGGTCCAATGTACTGGCAATCATGTCCACATTCTATACTTTTAACTCTACCGCCTCTTAGTACTGTGATATTGAAGCGGCGGCGGCATGATTTGGAGGAAGGGGATACCAATAATGAGTCGCAACAATCATCATGACAGAAAGACCGTCAATGGGGTAAATACGAACAAACGCAATGGAAAACAATCGTCTCGCTATCGTCCTATAGCCAAAAGTCCTGCTACTGAAGATGAGCGATTGCTGAGTCGCCCCGCGCAGCCACTCATTAGCATTGATAAACCGGTGACAAAAGAGCAAATCAAAGAGGAAGAGCATGCTGTCGAGCGGGCAATCCACTTTGATTTTACGCGCACAGACCCCTGGCGCGTCTTCCGTATCATGAGCGAATTCGTGGAAGGTTTTGATACTCTTTCTCATATTCCGCCGTCGGTAGCCATCTTCGGTTCTGCACGAGTAAAGCCAGAGGACCCGACCTACGAGGCTGCTGTGGAGACAGCCCGCTTATTGGCGGAGGCGGGTTTCGGCATTATTACCGGTGGCGGCCCAGGCATTATGGAAGCCGGCAACAGGGGTGCACAGGAGGGCGAAAACACCTCCATTGGCTGCAATATTGAACTCCCGTTTGAACAGAAATCGAATCCACACCTGGACATCTCGCTCGATTTCCACTACTTTTTTGTGCGTAAGACCATGTTCGTTAAATATGCTGAAGCTTTTATCATCTTTCCCGGCGGCTTTGGCACAATGGATGAACTCTTCGAAGCTCTAACACTGATACAGACGGGGAAGGTCAATCATTTTCCGGTCATCCTGTACGACTCGCACTACTGGCAGGGTTTGCTCGATTGGATTCATAACACCATGCTGGTCTCAGGGAAAGTCTCCGCCGAGGATGAAGCGTTGCTCCGTGTTTGCGATGACCCTGAAGAAATCTGCAAAATTGTAATTGACGCCTACCAGGAAAGCTACCACCAGGAGCGCGAGCATCCTGCTGTGAATGGGGCGCAATCAATCCGGTAACGTTCTGCTACGGGTAATTTTTACAGTTGACGTTTGCTGCTTGACTTGATATGATAGAGGTCAGAATAAGTAGGAAAGTGGTATAAAGGTAAAGGTCATGGTGAAACCCCCCACTTGGCGTGAAGTGCTGGGACATATCATTGAAGATGCCCACGAACGTCAACGCATTGCAAGTGCGCTTAGTATCAATCCGATAACGCTTGATCGTTGGGCCAATCATACTTCAAAGCCCCGTGTGCAAAATCTTCGATTGTTGTTAGCTGTACTGCCTGAGCATCGCAATGACATGGTTGAGTCCCTCTCCGCGGAATTCCCCGAAATCCTCTCCGTTATGGAGGGGAATGCTATTAGTGAG
>DATGJV010000498.1:0-2134 GCA_035295005.1 Ktedonobacteraceae bacterium
TCGCACCGAGCATACGGAAGAGTTCGCCTTCGTTTGTCAGTGAAGTTGCCTCGCCGTGGATATCGCCAATTTTGCGTTGTAAAGTGAGTGCCTTTTCATAGTAGGTATAACTGCGTTCGTGATTGCCAGGACGCTCATGGAGCAGACCGAGATGGTTATATACTCGCCCTTCGTCGCGGCGCGTCAACACACCTGATGGCGGTAACATGCAGGTGTAGAGGCTGATAAGCGTATCCCATGCTCCCCAGGACTCCATACTTTCATGGATTCCCTCGTGTACGAGCAAATCATAGCCCTGTTGCCAGTGCCAGCCGAAGCAGAGATGGCGAATAGTGGACAAGATTGACTCGATATCCTGTGTGCCTGTGCGCTTCTCTCGCGGGACGTGCTGCTCTTCCGCCAATTTCTGATAATACTGCGCGGCATGCAAATGCGCGGCTGCCAGCGCGACATGCTCCGTTTCCTCGTCGGGGATAATCGGCGTAATCGGACTGCTGACGCCCAGTGACGTAGAGAGGCGTTCCGGTTGCTGTTGCTCAACCCCGCTCAAGTAGTGTTCAACACTATACTGTTGCAGCAAAGGATGCAGCCAGTAACACGCAACAGTGTGCCGGTTCATTGTTTGCTGTACCAGTGCGAGTTGCAATAGCGTGGAAAGTTCCCTTTGATATACAGTTCTATCAAATGACTGTTGTTCTGCGGTAACAATGGTTTCGATAGCCTCTAGCGGCACCGGCTCGTCGAAAACGCTCAATGCACGCATCAAGCTTCTCTGAACGGGATTGAGGGCGCGGTAGACAGCAGCGACAAGATGGGGCGTCACTTCGCCATTCCACAGGTAGTGACATTCGGGTGAGTGCAAAAAATAGCCCAGGGGGAAACGGCTCAATTTATGCAGCGTACTGAATAGCACCAGTGAGTAAGCATGGCCCGCGCAGCGTTGCCAGACGAGCGATAAATCCTCGTAACTCCCCTGCACGCCGCGCTGTTGCAGTAACGCGACTCCTTCAGGAATGTTGATGCGCGAAACCAGGTATGAACGCACGTGACTTTCCGGCGTGTTCTGGCGATTGTATGGCGAACGGTTACAGATAAGTACTATGCGGCTCCCTCCCAGGTCGGTTTGCAGCTTCTCAAGCAAGAGCGCAACTGCTCCACGTTCCGCCAACCCTGCACTGGTTTCAGGGTGTAAGAAACGGTCGAAAGCATCCAGAACGACAAGAGCAGGCTCTTGTGGAAGGCTCAGTGTCTGTATGAGCGTGGCAATTTGCTGCTCTGCCGTCTGCAAAAAAAGCGCGGGATCATGAAGCGCATGAATGTGACTGAGGATAGCCGCGATAACATCGGGCAACGTGCTGTATGGGCCAATACGGAGCCAGATAAGGTGTTTTGGTGCGGGCATTGCGGATTGCGCGGCACGTTGTAATTGTTGGAAGAGCAGCGCGGCCAGGGTAGCTTTACCGGCACCAGGGTAGCCTGTGAGTGTGATGATACTGGTCTGTGGCTCGCTCAACATACGTTGTAGCGCGTTCACCTCGTCGGCACGCTGCATAATCGTTGCTGGATCGGTAAGTGGTGGCGACGTTGCGTCGAAACCAGTCGTAAAAAGCCGATGTTGTGGTGTTCGCGGCAGCGCAACGGGCTGCAATGTCATATTTGTAGGTGGGTGTAATGCCAGATTACTCATCAGAAAAAATTCCTTGAAGAACATTTTGCAGAATTATCACATCCCCCGATGTGATGAATTCGAGTATACTCTATTTTGCGTTTCGCTGTTGCTTGATAGCCAGAATATGCTAATATGGGTCATGCATCAAACATAAAGTTGAGGTTGAAGACACGATGTTACGTATCATTTACATGGGTACTCCGCAGTTTGCTGTACCTGCGCTGGAATCATTGATAGATGGGTCAGAACCTGGCAGGGTTTTGCCTGAAGGATACGAGATTGTTACGGTCATTACGCGACCGGATAAGCCCGTTGGGCGTGGGCAGGAGATTGTCTATTCGCCAGTCAAACAGGCTGCACTGGCGCATGGCATCCCTGTCTGGCAACCCGGTTCATTGAAGCGTCCTGAAAATAGTGAGGCGCTGGCAGCCAACCATGCCGACCTGTACATTGTCGCGGCCTTCG
>DATGJV010000499.1:0-4946 GCA_035295005.1 Ktedonobacteraceae bacterium
CTGGTCAGGAAAGACGGCATCATAAAAAAACGCCCAGGGAGCCTATCCCTGGGCTTGTAGCTCCTCGAACAGGACTCGAACCTGTAACATTCCGGTTAACAGCCGGACGCTCTACCATTGAGCTATCGAGGAATGTGTTCTCTCGTAACGATTGCAGTATACACTACGCTCGCAATTTCGTCAATACTTTTTTGGGGCTTTTTCGCAAATTCGCGTTTCTCCATTACGCCAGCTACGCCACCTGGAACATGTTGATGAGCCAGAGGGCGACCAGCAGGAAGATGCTCAGGCTAATAATGGCGATGATTGGGTCGAGCAATGGCGCACTTACAAGACTGCCGCGGAGATGCAGACGTTGGAAGAGCGTTGGCAAACTGAGACCACAGACGGCGGCGACCAGCAGCGTGAAGCCACTGCCCAAGCCGACCGCAATGCCCAACAGCAAGGAATGGAACAGCAGCCATGTTACGAGGCCAACGACGATGGTTGCCAGCAGTCCTCCCAGTGTGCCGAGCCGCAATTCACGGAATACGCCGCGCCAGAAGTCGCCGCCCCGTGTCGTGCGCAGTTGCCAGCCCGCTACACCGAGCGCCTGTGAACCAACGCTGCCACTGGTGAACAGCAGCATGGGGATGAGGCAAACAATGCCGTTCAACGCCACATGCGAGCGCAACCCCGCCGTTAGACCGGTGAGGGCCGGGCTATGACCCGCCGATAGAACAGGCCCTAACAGCTGATTAAGAATGAGCGCGACGATGAAGCCCGCGACGAGATTCACAGATAGCCATATGACGCGGTTGAGCGTGGCTCGCCACGAAAAATGTTCCTCTTCCTCAAATTCCTCGACACTTGTACCCGCGATATCTGAGAAGTCTTCCGCCTGCTCTTCGTGAATAACGTCAATGACATCATCCACCGTGACCAATCCGACGAGACGATTGTTGTTATCCACCACGGGTACACCGAGCAGGTCATATTTGGCAATAATTTGCGCGACCTGCTCCTGATCGGTGTCCGTCGTCACTTTGATGACATCCGGGTTGACCAGGTCTTTCAAATGTGTCGTTGGTTCCGCGATAATCAGTTCGCGTAACGAGACAACACCAGCAAGGCGCTGTTCGGCATCCACGATGAACAGGTAATAGACCATCTCCATGTGTTCGGAGTGCTGCCGCAGGTACACCAGCGCCTCGTCTACTGTCATATCCTGCGCCAGCGACAGCACCTCGTTGGTCATAATGCCACCGGCGGTTTCGGCACCATAACGTAGCAATTCGCGTATGGGCTGCGACTCTGCCACGGGCATCAGGTTCAACAGGCGTTCGGCCACCTCCGACGGCAGATCGGCGAGGATATCGGCGGCGTCATCGGGCGCGAGCGTCTCCAGTAAGTCAGAGGCGCGTTCGGGGTCCAGTTCGCTCAGGATATTATACTGCAACGGTGACTCGACCTCGTTCAGGGCATCCGCCGCCGTCTCTGTATCGAGGCGCTCCAGCATAGCACTGGCCTCTTCGGCGTCTAGCTGTTCCAGAATATCGGCGATATCAGCCGGGCGCAAATCCGCCAGTTTGTTATGGCTCACGTTGAGTTGTACCTGTGATACGATGCCGCCAGTGCTAACGCTGGCCGCTACACCTGGCGGCCCGGCCAACGCGGAAGCCAATTGACTGGTACCGGCCTTGATGACCTGAATTGGCTCGACGTAGTTCCAGGTAATGGTGCGGTCGGTCAGGTGAATGGGCAGAATATGGCTTATCACTTCTACGGGCTTGAGAATGCCCAATCGCCTCAGCAAACCGCTGAGGCTGATATCCACGCCGACGAGACGAACCGTCTTTTTAATCTGCGCCAGTTGTAGATCATTGACTTTGACCACGCGAAACCCCTGCGTATCCACAATTTGCTTATCCAGGATGTCGCGCCTCAACAGAAGCTCTTCTGGTTGTAGTATATAGGTCTGGATTTGCGATTGCTTGACGGTTGCATGTATCTGTGGCTCTTCCAGGCTATTTATTTGCGACCAGGGAATAATCATTGTTGTATTGCTGAGTGTAGAACGCACGATCAGTGCGGTCACAACAGGAAAGGTTTCATTAAGAGAAACACAAACATCATGCAACATACCCAGCCGCCGTCCCTCGTTATCAAAAACGCTCTGGCGCAGCAATGTGCTAAAAAAAATCATGAGAATCACCGCCTTTTGGATAGAGTAATAGAATCCATAGACTTATCCACAAACATGTGGATAAGTGGATAACCATTCCCCTGCGTAACGAACGTTACAAAGCACATACGCATAGTGAAGCAAGGCACGCCCTTCCGAAGGAAACGAGCATTACATCAATGTTGTGTCATGTGCGTAAAGAACGCGCTGTGTGCAGGGGACCACTGGTTGGAACCCCATGGGGAAACCAGGACTCACTGGCAAAGAGGAAATGTCTCTACTCGAAGCGTTTCTCATGTGAGAAATGGATTGTAACCATCGAGTAGGGCGGTGACGAAGCTACAGCAGAGGATAACGGCTGGTAGCACGCGCCAGTACAGCAGTGCATTGGCACATTAGCAAGCAGAAACCTTACCCGGTGGTGAGTAGAGCAAATCCATGAGTAGACATGCAAAGAACACGGGCCTACTATGACTGGGGCCAGCGTCCATATTCCCTCACCTGCCTTTCAAAATGAACAGAGATGCGTTTTTCCCTGCCTGTACAAACGAGGTAAGCTTCAGTAGCTTGACAGCCTCGTCCAACAATGCAGCACATCAAATGGTGTACCCGCTCACGGAGAAGCAGCAGCAAAGCTGTTCTCAAACTGTCTGGAGGCTCTTTCTATGAGCCACGAAAGGTGAGCGCGGCACGCGCTTTTCTATTACCAAGTATAGCACGCTTCCCCGCGTTTGGGCAAGGGCGACTGTGCTGATAGGACATTTGGGACGTGTTTTGTAACCCTTCAAACGAATTTGACGCCCATGATATAACATTCTCAAGGTTGAGTTAGCACAATCCTTGCGAAATAGGGAGTCGCGGCCCATCATGAAATGGTTACGCTATCGCATGACACGGTATTTGCTGGTGCTGGTGACACTGTTACTCCTGCTACTGGGTACGGACGCGCTGTGCTATCAGGTGGCGTTGCCGGTGGAGATAGATGTGCAGCAGGGGACGGCTACTTTGCATGTGGGCAGCGAAAGCGTTGCGTTGGGAGCGGTTGGGCGGCCAACACAACTGATTTTTTCGCTGCATGACCCCGTTATTCACGAGTACCAGATAGATGGCAGCGATAGCACCAATAACTACACGCTCGACCCGACGTATATCAACTCCATTGCTTCATCTCCCTATTATCGTTTTCAAGCATGGATGCGCGATCTGGAAGGTACCAGTCGCTGGCGCAATGCACAGGTCTGGGTCAATGGACAGGAACAGCAAAGCGTTCAGTGGCCCAATAACGGCTCCTCTATGGCGTTACCAGCAGCGCAATCCCTGCGTATCAGCGTGCAACTGCAACGTCCCGAAACGCTGATGACGCTCGATCTGCTTTCAGCAGGTGGTGGGCTAGTGACAATCACGCTTGACCGCAACGACCGGCAGATACAGGTATCGCATTTCACACCAGGACAGAGTAATGTTGCCTCCCCAACCACCACATTCTTCCCAATTGACCCCGCTCCATTCGCCGCGATGGTGATTGACACGTTGATACGTATCATGCTCTGGGCAGTAATCACCTTGCTCGTGGCGGTTATCGGAGAGATGGGCATCGGTGCGATAGTTGGTATTGCCCGTAGGGGCCGATTAACCACGCCGGGTGCCGATTTATCGGCCCGTAGCCCAAACAACAATACATCAATTGTTCCCCGTGTTGCCGATGAATCGGCGGTGGGCGCGGTCAACCGGCCCCTACAAGCCGCGGTTCGTTCGTCAAATGCGGGGATGCTTTTTTTTCGCAACAGGTGGCAACGATTGGCGGCGGCGGTACACCCGATTGCACTGGTGGCACTTGTTGGTTCGCTGGTGTTTGTGGCGTGGATTGCTGCGGTGCAGTATAATGGGGAGCCGCATATTTACGATGCGAGCGCGTATCTGTTCGCGGCAAAGATGTACGCGCTCGGCCATTTCTCGGTGCCAATTCCGGCGGCGGTGGACCGTTTTCCGGGGCCGTTCATGGTGCTATATAACGGGCAGTGGTTCGGGCAGTACGCGCCGGGAACGGCTTTGACGCTGGTGCCAGGTATCTGGCTGGGAGTACCGTGGCTGGTCGAGCCTGTGCTGGGAACATTCGCCTTGCTTGGCACCGGTCTGATTGCGGCTCGCCTCTATGACCGGCGCGTGGCAACCGTTGCGGTGCTGCTGGGAACGCTCTCACCATTTTATAGCTATCTTTCCGCGAGCTACTTGAGTCATACGGTGGCGCTCTTCTATTTTGTGTGGGGAACATGGGCCTTGCTGCGTTTCGTACAGGGAGAGGCAAGCTGGAATATGCCTCTGGCGGCGGCGCTGTTTGGCATGGCAGGTTTGACACGTGATCTTGTAGCTGTCCTCTATGTGGGTATCGTACTGCCAGGGATTATGCTGCTGGCGTGGCGCGATATACGGCAGAACTGGCGGCCCTGGATATTGCCTTTGATCACATTCTTCAGCGTTCTTCTCCTCTTCTTCATGTTCAATCAGCTATTTAATGCGCTGCTAACGGGTAATCCACAGGTGACACCACGTAGCCTTTTCTTTGCTGGCGACCGCTGGGGCTTTGGGCAAGGCGTCGGTTTCTACGGACAGCACACGCTGGCGGCGGGCTTCGTCAATATTGACGAATTGCTCACCATTCTGCAAATTGACCTGTTCGGCTGGCCTTTCTACCTGACTCTGGCCTTTCTGGCTATCCCTTTTTTGACGCGGCGCTTCGTGAGCGCAGACTGGCTTATGCTGGCAGTTGCGACAATTATGATAG
>DATGJV010000500.1:0-3489 GCA_035295005.1 Ktedonobacteraceae bacterium
CATTTGACCATGCTTGAGCGGCGCACCATTCAATGGCGTCGTAGCCATCAATACCCTCGTTGAAATATGGCACGAATTGTCCATCGGAATCGCCTCGCCCGCGCACATCCATTGCGACGTAGACATAGCCACGCTCAGCAAAGTATCTGCCAGCCTCGATGACGCGACTATCCGCCTTGAGATAAGGTGTGCGCATCAAAATAACCGGATATTTGTTGTCTGTTTCCTTCGATGCAGAGGGACGATATACGTCAACTGAGAGGGTAACGCCATCGCGCATAGGGACGCGCTGGTTGAAGTCAATGCGGATAGGTTGCGTTTTGGATGTTGGCATGGTAGAAAATCCTTTTGCTAGAAACAATCAGTGCCGGGAACGGATTTGCACATTGATGGCTGGCACATTGCTGCGCTTGTGCCAGCAGGGTGCGCTGAAGCGAACTCCTACAGCGCCACGGCGCTGGCTGCCCGTGCGCCCGCAGGCGCATAGGGGCGCAATTCATAGCGCCCTGGTACGAACCACGACGAACGCAATAAATCGTTCCCTTCCTAGATGGCGAACCGCGCCTTCTGGCCCTGATGGAATGGCGCGAGGGCGGCGTTGGCGTTTACTGCTGTTTGTAGTCGCTCGACGAGAACGGCAAATTGGCTGCCAGGGATGGTTAAGACGAGTTCAGATGGGGTCAGGCCGGTGTAGGTGCGTGCGCCGACGCAGCCGAAGCTCATGGAAAGCTGGTTTGTATGCAAGGTGCGTGGAATGATGGCGCATGTTGGGCGACCGAAAGCGGATTGGCCGCCGCTCTGGAGCCAGTTCATGTTACCCATTGCTTCCGCGATGAGCATGGCTTGCTGCGTATCAATGATGCATAGCACCACATCGGCCTCGATTGGAAACTGATCGAGGCGACCGTAGACGATGCTCTGGTGCGGCTTTTTCACGACTGGCAATGCACTCACCTCTGAAGGCGAAAAATATTGCACGCTTGCCATTGTCTCGACTAATAACTGCGCTCGCTGTTGCTCCGATTCAGGCATAATGAAGCCCATCGTCATCATACCAATGGGACATTCCGAATGATCTTCGCCAGTGGCATAAAATACGCCCTGTTCGGCGCGGCGCCAGAACGTACAGGCTGAAGGTACACGCCCTTCTGTATGTGCGACACCTTCAGGCGCATCTTCTACAAAAGATAGGCCAACAGGTGGCTGTGTTAATTGCAGTTGCCCGGTGAAACGTTGAACCAGTTCTTGATACAAGGTCATTCTTCCTTTTGTGATAGAGTAAACCAGCATTGGCGCATCCAATACGGTTCATTTTATCACAATACCACGCTACACCCACTACTCTCACTACACTTTGTACTTCGTGACCAGTCCCTTGACCCAGTTGCTTTGTTTCGGCGATGGACTGAAATTGTTCTTTTGCAGACGTTTCGCCATATCGCCAATGAACGAGCGTTCGGTAGCACTTACACGCGAACTATCAATGGCGATGGTGTCAAAGAGGGCTTTGAGTTTCTGCACCTGCTGGCGCAACGTGACGAGTTCTGCTGACGAAGGAAGATTACGCGCCTCCGGAGCCATTGACTCTTGCCACTTTTGATAGGCTTCTACATCCCCATTCCATGCTCCCAGACCCGCCAGTTCATCAGCACGCTCGTTCAAATCATGGCCGGCATGACCACGCACCCATTCAAAGGTGATAGGAGACTTACGATGATTGAGCAGCATCCGGTACAGCGCCCACAAATCTGGGTTGGCTTTCATCTGATAGATACCCTGCGCTACCTTGATGGTGTACTCGCTATCGCTATAGATAGTTAAAGGAGCATCGGGCGGGGCAATAGAAAGGGTAGCAAGCACCGCAGTAATTTCGGCCCGATTATTGGTAGTAGTTGGCGACTTAGGGATATGACCATAACATTCAATGCGTCTCGCACCATCTACAGCCTCGTTGTTGACAACATCGCTTGCTGCCAACAAAATAGCACTCCAACCGGCGGGGCCACCGGGATTCTTGAGGCAAGCCCCGTCGGTATAGGCTGTCACGCCTTGCAACCCCAACGTTGAGCGAGCCGTCTCAACGTAAATGTTTCGCAAGGCGTCCAGGACTGACCGCCACTCTAAAGATTCATCTACTTGATTCACATGCACTCACAATTAGCGCACTGTTCAAATCACAACAACACGCGACGCCCGAATGACACCGCGATTACTTTTCTTGCCTTCTACAACCATGGCTCCGCCTTCCTCCAATTCATGAACAACGGCGGGAGTCTCATGCTCACCTGTGCGCTTTATTATTGTAGTATTGTCGTCAATACAGACAGCAACTGGCTTCGCTTCTCCGGTACTCTCTTTCGTCACCGAGCCAGCAACAATATACGTATGCTTTCTTTCAGGATTTGGAGCGGCACCAATAATTTTT
The DNA here is from genome assembly GCA_035295005.1 of Ktedonobacteraceae bacterium. Lineage (GTDB taxonomy): Bacteria > Chloroflexota > Ktedonobacteria > Ktedonobacterales > Ktedonobacteraceae > DATGJV01. The sequence goes on from DATGJV010000500.1 coordinate 2,426, forward strand.
ACATTACGGCCGTTCTCTAAGAATGTTTTGACTTGCTCAAGAGCTTTCTGTTGTTCTTCCTCGGTACGCTTGTCAGTATTATGGGCCGCGTTCTCTTCTGTAGATTGCGCTTCCTTCTCATGTTGTTCACGCTCGTGGTCTGCCTCGGCTGCTTGATTTGAGTCAGCGAGGTGAGCTTTTTCAAACAACGCATCATTATACGTGTTGGGGATGGCGATGCGTAAAGCTTTGGGCATTGCATCGAAGCGGTAGTTAACCATCACCTGTTCTGCGTCAGCCTGTGCGAGGGCCTTTCGGTCAGCTTTACTGAGATAATCCTTGAGTTTGATTGCACTGCCATCTAACTGCAAATCAATCGAAGCAGGTACGCTTATAGCGAGATGGGAGCCATGAAAGTTTTCAGTTGTCATGTTATCAGGTTTGCGCCTCAACAATAGCGATGTTATTTGCTGCATAGTTGATAGCGGGTCGCCCGCAGTAATCACCGTCACGTCCAGAACACCGTCGTCTATATAGGCGTTGGGAGTCATTTGTACAATATCGGCATATCTACGTGTGTTGCCTATCACCACCTGTATGGCGTCCCCTTTCCATAGCACCTCGTCCTCACGTCCGGCACCAGAGGCACGAATTTCGATGGGGAAAGGATGCTGAGATGGCAGTTCTTTCACCGCGGAAAGTCCCACCGCAAGCGGACCTATTTTGTATTTCATAGGCTTAGAGACATGGCCCATAACGGCAGCATCTATACCGAGACCAGCCATGAGCAAGAAATGGTGCCTGGCCTTCTTCGTCGGCTTCACCTTCCTCCGCTGGCCCTTCTCACTCATTGAATGAGCCGAGGATTGCTCTCCATTTTCCTGCTCACTGTCAGGAAAAGTGAGTGATTCTATCTCGACATGTCCAACATCAACTTTGCGCGAATCACTATTCACAAGTGTCAAAGCAGCCTTTACAGGATCGCCGGGTATGCCGATTTCACCTGCCCATACATTGGCAGTGCCGCCCGGAATCACGCCAACAATAGTATGTTGTCCCTTTGTATTCATCACGCCATTGACAAC
>DATGJV010000501.1:0-9533 GCA_035295005.1 Ktedonobacteraceae bacterium
AACTTGCGCAAAGAATTGCTGGGGTTGTGGCGCGAACACAATATACCGATACATGCAATACTCATGGTGACACATAGTATTGATGAAGCTGTCAGTATGGCTGACCGTATTCTTGTGCTGGGAGCAAATCCCGGCAGAATCCGTGTTGAACTTCCGGGGTTGCCCATAGAGCAACGTTCCTCACAGGGCGAGGAACACACCGCACTGGTAGACCTCATTTATCGCATTATGACCAGCCCACAGGAAGATATGGCGACCCTGTTGCAGACCCATGCTCCTCAGGCGCAAACCGGGCCGCTCACTCCAACGCCTCATCGCCCCTACCAGGTACTGCCTCATGTCTCTATTGGCGATATCACAGGATTGATTGAATTAGTGCATTCCCGCGGCGGGCGAGAGGACATCTATCAGATTGGTCGTCAACTCCAACAAGAACTCGATGATCTCCTGCCCCTCGTCGAGGCCGCCGACCTGCTCGATCTGGCAGATACGCAAGAAGGCGACCTGATACTAACGCCACAGGGAAAACAGTTCGCGGAAGCAGGTGTGCTGGAAGAGAAGAATATCTTCCGCGAGCAGGCCCTCGCTCACGTCAGCATTTTACGGAAGATCGTGCAAGCTCTGGAGACAGCTCCAGGTCACGTCCTGCCAGAGGAACACATCCTGAGCATGCTGGAAGAACACTTTGGGACGGAAGAGGCACAGGCACAATTAGAGACCGCTATTAACTGGGGCCGTTACGCCGAACTCTTCACCTTCCAGGATGATCGCGGCATTTTCCGGCTCGAGGAGACAGAACCTGCTCAGGGTTCATGAATTACGCTATCAGCAGACAGCAGGAACAACAAACACGCCAAAAATTTGGCGTGTTTGTTGTTCCTGCTGTCTGCTGATAGCGTAATTTATATCAACTCACCAGCACGGAAACCTCGTGATAGCCGGTCGCGCCATTCGGCACCGTTCCTTGCTTACGGCTGGTCTGCACGTCGCCAGTACCATCGGTGGCACGCACGGCAAGCGTGTATTGCCCAGGAGTTGTGGGTTTCCATTGCCAGGTCCAGAAGACCCAGGAATCTTGCGACAGGGCGGGTTGCAGCGTCGCTGTATTCCAGGTCAGGCCAGCGTCCGTACTCACCTCCACTTTTTCAATGCCCCTGTTACCAGCAAAGGCAACACCACCAACCTCCACCGTTTTTCCCAGAGCAATACGTCCAAAGGGGCGATCAATCCGGCTCATAGTATGCAGTGGGCCATTGTACCACCCCTGGTCGGAATAGAGGCCACCAACGAAATGATCGGTCAGTTCGACCCGCGTCAGCCACTTGGGATTTTCCTCGCCATAATGCCCAGGAATCAGCACACGCATGGGGAAACCGTGGCGTTGAGGGAGTTCCGCTCCATTCATGCGCCACGCCAGCAAGGTATCATCGGCCAGCACTTCTTTCAAAGGTAAGCTCATGTTATAGCCATCCACACTGTAGAACGCGACGTGGGTGGCGGAAGGTTGCGCACCACCATGCAGCGCCAGCAAGTTACTGAGTGTCACGCCCTGCCAGATGGCGGTACTCAGCAGATGGCCGCCGGGGCCATTGGCGATACATTCCAATGTGATTGCTCGTGAGGTCGAGGGCAAATTTTGCACCTCTGAGTAGGTATAGCTGCCGCTTTTACCTACAAGGCCCGTCACCTCCAGCCGCCATACAGCCGTACCTGGTGATGGGTCAATGGGGTTCTGCGTCACAACATAATGGTCGCTATTGGGGGTAATGGGTGCAACGAAACCGTTCTGTGCGAACGTTTCCATCCCATCGTAACCGCTATAACTATTCAGAAAATCTTTAATCAAGCCAAACGTTCCCGCCGCCGCTCCAACACCAACAACCGCGACACCCGCACGCGCCAGTAGTTGCCGCCTCCCTTGTGCCGAAACAGCAACACCCGCTACCTTTTGCTTTGGCAACATCGCCCGGTACGCAATTGCCAGTGTTGCACCATAGAGAACAAAGTCAGCGAGCAGTCCAACAGCAGTGACAAAAATGGCCCAGTTGATTGGTAAACCCAGGAAGTTCTGGCGCAATTCATTCCAGAACAGCACAATAGCCGCCAGCGACATGACAAGAGCGAATATTCCAGCTATCAGCCATTCACGGCGTCCAGGCCGATACTCTTTGACTGGCTGCGCTACACGTGCAAGGGCCGCGTAGAGTAGGCCCAGCACCGTGCCAAGCCCGATCATTCCCAGTAAGGCGAGACCCAGAGGCGCTGTCTTCGCATTCGATTTGAAGGTAAGCAACAATTTTAAAAAAGTATCAACCGAAATATGCTTCAGCACATAATCGCCAAAAAGCTCAACCGGTGTCGGAATACCCGCCGTTAAGCGCAGAACTAACATCAGAAACACTGCCATCAAGCTTGCGACAAACCCTGCAATCAGCGAAAGAAGCCCGGCAATAAGCACACGCCTTACACGTGATGGTTTACGAGAAGGTGCAGTTTCTACAATTTCGGGTGGTATTTGATTGGTTTTTTGCATAATACGTTCCTTTCTAGAGTTTATTTCCTTGTTAACCTATGCATAACACGCAATACATAGTCTCATTTTTCATAGTTTTGTTACAGTTCTCTGTGGTACAAATAGCTGCATTATCCCTACGAACGCTGCTATTGCTAAAAAGGCAACAACAACGCAATAAACTGTGATGTAATACCCTTGCCAGAGCCAACCAGGCTCATGAGTAAAGAAATAGCTTATGGGGGAAATACAGACAAAGTACCACGCCGCAGCGACAGCAATACCTCTGCCTATCAGTTCGCGACCTCTATACACAGGACCAAATAATACAGCTATCCACGGCAAGAGCGCGGTAATATACCAGGGGAAGACATGAGAAGAAATGGCGAAAATAACGCCTATCAGCACCATTGACGCAGCTTCCATACTGATACGTTCGCGTAGTCGCAGGAGAAACACGATGAGCGAGGAAAGAGCCACAACAATCACGTCTACTTCATGCTCAACCGTGATGATCGCCGGGAGTCTTGCATGCTGTAAGGCATAGAAATTGTATATTACCACTTGAATAATGCCGCCATTGCCGCCCTGCTCGCTTGCATACGAGGAGAAATAGCCGAATATCTGCCCATTGCTCAGGAGATAATAAGGAAGATAGCCCAGGACAATCGTCAGCAGACAGGTAACAACCAGCGCCCAATCGCGCCGCCGCACAACGACAATCAGCAGAAAAATAGGATAGATTTTGGTAAGCGTGGCAATGCCTATCAAAAATCCGGTCAGGACACGTGCGCCACGTCTATTACTGAGAGCGCAGAGGACAGTCAGCAGCAAAAAAGGCAACGTAATCACATCCACATGTCCCTGGATCGCGAACTCAACGATGGGCAGAGGACACCATGCATAGATGACCACGCGGCGAGGGTCAAGCCCCCGCTTTACAAGCAGGAGCGTCAGAATTCCGCACGTGACCATATCAAAAACGATAAATATCCCTTTCAGCACAAAAAGGTTGCTCGGCGCCAGCAGGTAACTCAGGAGATATACTACCTGTGCCCCCGGCGGATAGATAGTCGGCACAGTGCGAAAACGCATGTTAGCAAATATCTGATCTTGCAAGGACGCAAATATTTTTGCATCAGGTGGATAGACATACGGACTATAGCCGTGCAATGTCACACGTGCGTCCCACAGATAGCGCCACGAATCACGCGATAATCCCGGCGGCAATGGCAACAATACAGCGCGAAAGATGAGGGCCGCGCCAAAAAGAATTCCCAGTTCGATCCAGAGCCAGCGCCCCGTAGCAGGTTTCGTCACTAAAATAAAGCCACACGCGACAAAATAGGGCAGAAAACAGACCATCCATACTTCCACAAATGGATCAAACGCTATATCATTGCGCGGAGCATTCGCGATAAGCACCCCATACAGCGCAAGCGCGACCAGAAACAACAACAACAATACAAGCGCACGCAGCCAGGGATGCCGTTCTGTGTACGCATCACTCGCCTCAGAAGATATTTTCAATGCCTTTGGCACATGAATTGCTGGCATGAATATACGATTGCCTTTCCCTGAAAACTTCAACCTTTGCCTGTTACACGCCCAGGATATTTGTTCATTTTCAAGATACCAGAATAGCATACTCACTTATCGGCTATCAACTTTTTTGCGTTCGAGAACGTGTCTCTATGAAGAGGATGTTGTCGTTAACACAAAGGAGAATACACATATGCCTCAGAAAAAGCAGAAAAAACCTCTGAGCGGCGTCAGCGATAAAGAGGAACGCATGTATGAACACATAAAAGAAGCGTCCGAAAAGAGCGGACGTTACGGCGACAGGGCCGAGGAAGTTGCGGCCCGCACCGTACTGAAACATCATAAGGAAGAAGGCCATAAGAAGGGCAAATAAGAAGATAACTATGGATGAGCAGCGCACACAAAACTGTGTACGCTGCTCATCCATAGTTATCTTCTTATTTGCTCTTGTTTCTTTAACACTTTAGTTTGTATAATAACTATCGTTTGGATAGTGGCTACTCGGCAAACCATGAACTATCACAAACAACGCCACAAACGAATATATGAAGGAGCATATGTATGCGTCTAGGTTTACAAGTTCCCAGTTTCACATGGCCCAACGGGCAGAGCCAGCTTGGGCAAACTTTTGGCAGGATCGCGGAACGTGCCGATCAGGCGGGTCTCTATAGCCTGTGGGTGATGGATCATTTCTTCCAGATTCCCAATGTTGGTCCAGCGGAGAACGAGATGCTGGAAGGCTATACGGCGCTGGCCTTCGCTGCCGGTCGCACAAGCCGTATCAAGCTTGGCACAATGGTGACAGGCGTCACCTATCGCCATCCAGGTCTCCTCGTTAAGACAGTTACCACGCTGGACGTTCTTTCGCAGGGACGCGCTTATCTCGGTATCGGCGCGGCCTGGAACGAGCAGGAACATAAAGGTCTGGGCGTTCCATTCCCACCTACGGCAGAACGGTTCGAGCGATTAGAGGAAACGCTTCGGATTGCTCAGCAGATGTGGGCTGGCGATGAGAAACCTTTCGAGGGCAAGTATTACCATCTCGAACGCCCCCTCAACTCGCCACAATCCGTCCAACGTCCCCATCCACCCATTCTAATTGGCGGTGTCGGCGAGCGCAAAACGTTACGCCTCGTCGCGCAATATGCCGATGCGTGCAATATCTTCGCCCGTCTGGGCGATGATGTCTTGAAACATAAGCTTGATGTTCTGCGCGACCATTGCCAGTCAATTGGTCGTCCCTACGAAGAGATTGAGAAGACAACGCTCGATACGCTGCGGCTCAGTCGCGATGGGAGCAATGGTACCATGACGCCATCAGCCGCCATTGACTACTTCGCGCACCTCGCCTCGATGGGCATTGATCAAGCGATATTCAATATGCGCAATGTCTCCGATCCGGCAATCTTCGATCTGCTTGGTGAGATTGTTCCACAGGTAGAAAAGATCGCCGTCGCTGGTCGCTAATTGTTCCTGGTAAGTTGAGTGTATGTGTATCCCCGTGATGTGGCGTTGCTACATTACGGGGATACACATACACTCAACTCACCTGTCTGTAAGAAACTGAAGCTATGACACGCACAACACTTACTCAGACTGAAATTGCCTTTGTGCAAGCACAGCGGGTCGCACATCTTGCAACTGCCAGCGCGGAAGGCAGTCCGCACGTTATCCCCGTCTGCTACGCCTTTGATGGGCAACGTTTCTACACGCCGCTTGACGAAAAACCCAAGCGCGTGACAGGCAACCAGTTACGGAGAGTGCGCAATATTGAAGCCCGTCACGAAGCATCGCTGGTCATTGATCAGTACGACGATGATTGGACGCGCCTGGGCTATGTCCTCATACATGGTCGCGCCGACCTGTTACCGCCGGATGATGCTATGCATGCACCTGCGCTACGCTTGTTACGCGAACGCTATGTGCAATATCAAACAATGTCGTTAGAACACTATCCCGTCATTGTGATTACACCTGACAGGGTTATATCGTGGGGGCCAGCGATTTTCACTGGCGATTCTGCATCAGTTCAGCAGTAGCATTATCCAGCATATTATCGCTGCCTTGTAATCTGGCAATGACACGCTCCTGGTCTTCCGCCGAGCGATTCTGACTCAGTTTCAATTTTCCTTCGAGGCGCATGATGGGTATCTCAAAGCCGACGATTGCCCGCATTTTCTTGCGCATGAAGTCGCCGCGTTCCTGAATTGTCCAGGGATGTGTAAAACCAGCCTCAAAGGTGTCTACGCTATCTTTGAGCAGCGTATAGAGGGCTTCCTCATCGCTCACAATACGTGGAATACCATAGGCATGTACGGCGGCGAAATTCCACGTTGGTACGCTGGTTTCCGGCTCGTTCACATACCACGAAGGCGAAATATAGGCATGTGGCCCAGGGAAAATGACCAGAACTTCTTTCGTCTCATCAAAAGTGCGCCATTGCGTGTTAGCACGCGCCATATGACCTCTTAAAGTGCCATTTGGTCCGCTTTCACGATTCAGTATCAAGGGCAGGTGTGTTGCGAGAGGAATGCCATCTTGCATTGTGATAAGAATAGCAAAATTATTTCCTTGCATGAAGGCATGCAGTACATCAATATCATCTTCACGGAAAGCCTTTGGAATATACATCTATCTCTCCCTTGCTTATAATATACCGTCTCATAGCATATACTGTTAGTTACAGGTATCTACGCAAAGTATACCTGGAGAGAGTGGCTGATTGCTACGGCCAATTACCCTCATAGCAACGAACATGGCCTGTTTGCAATATAAAGCGCCTATTTTTCAGGAGGAATGTTTATGAGCAACTTCTTCTGGCAAGGTTCACTCGTCAGGTTGCGTGGCATTGAGCCATCTGATTGGGAACAACATTTTGTCTGGGACAAAGATAGCGAGATACAGCGTCTGGATGATCGCTTATTTGTTCCACGGTCGCAGGAGGCTACGAAGCAGTGGGCAGAAAAAATGGCGCTGCGCGAAATGAAAGGCGATATCTACTTTTTCGAGATTGAGAATCTCGCCGGTGAGTTAGTAGGGTGTATCAGTACGCATGAATGCGATGCACGCACCGGCACATTCCGCTATGGTATAGCGATTCAGCGCGAACACTGGCGTAAAGGCTACGCTTCCGAGGCAATTACGATTGTCCTGCGCTACTTTTTCGAGGAGCTGCGCTATCAGAAAGTGACAGTGAACGTCTTCAGCTTCAATGATGCCTCAATACATATGCATGAACGCCTCGGCTTCCAGCTGGAAGGCCGCTTACGACGCATGATTTACACACAGGGGCAATTTTTCGACGAGCTATTTTACGGCATGACAGCAGAAGAGTTTCGTGAAAAGCATCCTGAATAAGCAATGGTTCATCTGGTAGACACGGCAATTGCCGTGTCTACCAGATGAACCATTGCTTATTCAACCTCTAGCAACACATCGCCGTCATCTACAAAATCGCCCTCGTTGACTTTGAGCGATTTGACCATTCCCTTTACCATTGACTGGATGGGAATCTGCATTTTCATGGACTCCAGCATCACCACATCCTGGTCAATATTTATCTGCTCGCCTGGCTTGACAAGAAACTCGAGGACGACGCCCGCCATGTTGGATACAACTTTTTTCATATGTGTTGATTTTCTCCCTTTTCAATGTTCTCAAAATGGTACCACATTTTTCCCCGCCTGCACTAGTTTTACCACCGATTCAACCACGACAGTAGGAGCAGATTTGTAAGAACATCATACCAATAGTAGCCTTCCCGGCGATACATGTTATGAACTTGTTCGACATTCGTCAATAAGCGAAGGTAAGATATATTTTTTGATGAGGTAATTAGGATATACATGCGACCAGAAGAGAAACTTTCGCTCCCCCCTGACACCAGTATCCCCCCCCGGCGTCTCATTAAACACCCCCATCAATTCTTACAGACCGGCAAATGGAGGCGCTATAGCAAACCGCAAGAACAGGATGTCGCGACGCTACCGACTGCTCAAATGCATTCCATGCCAGCACTCCCTCAAACGCCTCTACCCAGGTGGGATTTGTTGCCACAAAATGAACTGGACGCAGCCATTCCAGATGAGATGTTCGACTTCGGTTCGATGAATACCATGCGTCTGATGGCGCTCAGTGGCACTATCATGGCGGTGCGTTCTCCTGATCGTCGCGCCAACAACACTGTAGGAGCAGTTATTGACCCGACGCAAATTCCCTTTACGTCGCGGCGGGCTGGTTCACCCGGTTCGCTATCTTTAGGTAATGGCTTCAACGGCTACAATGGCGCTGTACCTGCTGGAGTAATGCGGCCCTCCTTGCCATATACGTCTGCCACACAGGTGGAAATTCAGCAGCCTGTCAAACCGCAACCAGCATGGAAAGCGATACTGAATACGCCGCGAGTGAAAGTGGTGTTTGGTCTGCTCATTGGCATTGCTATGCTCTTCCTCATCTCGCGGTTTATTGATATTCCCACGACAGTCACCGTATTGCGGCAGCACCTGACCACGCCCCAGGGAGCGACGTATGCCCTACTCGCTGCCGCTTCATTTATCGCCGCTTTCAGCATTCGAGGCGCACGCTGGCGATTGTTTTTGAGTCGCATCTGTGATATTAGCACATTCAAATCTATGCAAATCTTCTGGGTAGCGGTCTTTCTCAACTTCTTGTTGCCCGTACAAGGTGGCGAACTGGGCAAGTGCCTGATTCTCAAACGTATCAAGCGCGTACCGATCAACCAGTCGTTGCCCACGGTCGCAATGGACAAGTCGCTTGACTTGATGCCCGCGCTCTTTATTATGGCAGTAGTTCCCTTCATTCCATCAATTCACATGAGCGCCCCACTCTGGATTATCCTGATACTGGTTAGTAGTATTCTGATCGGAATTATTGTCACTGTTGCCCTGATGGCCTGGAACCGCGCCACCACCACGAAGTTAATCCACATGGTACTGCAAATTCTGCCAAAGGGTATTGGCGTGAAAATTGAAGGGTTCGCGCTCGGCTTTGTTGATTCATTGCTGGCATGTGCCAGTAGGCCCAGGACATTCATTCCCGCGATACTCCTCACCTGTCTGGCGATCACCTGCGATGGTCTCTTCGCCTGGTTTGCCTTCATGACAGTGGGCGTCAGCTCGATGAATTTTGGCACAGCCATCTTTGGCTACACAACCTATAATATGTTCTGCATTCTACCAACGCCGCCTGGGCAGGTAGGAAGCAACGAACTGGTGGGCGTGCTTGTCTTTAGCGGCCTACTTGGTTTTCCTAAGACTGGCGTCCTTGCCATGTTCGTTTTCTCTCATCCGCTTGCTGCGTTGATTATGACCACCATGTGCATGATTTGCCTGAGCGGCCTCGGTATCTCCATCAAAAGCGCGATGAAAATACAGACACAAGAATAAGCACATCACACCGGATAAATCGGGTTGCGCCGCTCTGAGAAATGCGCATCTTTCGTCTGGTAGATGCTGTAGCG
>DATGJV010000502.1:0-2443 GCA_035295005.1 Ktedonobacteraceae bacterium
CGAAGGCCGCCTACCTGCTCGATGCCGATACTGGCAACACGCTGGCTGACATTAATGGCGAGACGCCGCTGCCGATGGCAAGCACCACCAAGATTATGACTGCCTATATCGCCATTCAGACGGGCGATTTGAATGCTCCCATCACGATAGGTCAGGACGCGATCAACGAGTGGATAAATAATGATGGCAGCAATGCGCAATTACATGTTGGCGATCAAATTTCGCTGAAAGACTTGCTCTATGCCCTGCTACTACCCTCCGGCGATGATGCCGCCATTGCTATTGCCGATGGTATCGCTGGTTCGCCCGCCAATTTTGTGCGCATCATGAACGCCGTGGCCTACCGTTTGCACCTGTATCAAACACATTATGTCAACCCAGATGGCCTGACCTATTATAGCGACCACGCCCATACCATACCACTACCCGAAAATCAGACCAGCGCCTACGACCTCGTGCGACTTGCTCATGATGCAATGCAACTGCCACTCTTCGCGCAGATTGTGGAAACGGTCAAATATACGCTGCCTGCTACCTCAACGCACCGTGCGTATAACTGGCTCAGTACCAATGATCTGCTCAGCGCAACCGCGCTTGACGGCACGCCTGCCGATGTCTATCCCGGCGCGACCGGCATCAAAACAGGCTTCACGCTGGAAGCGGGTTATTGCCTCGTCTTCTCCGCGACGCGCAGTAGCCATCACCTGATCGGGGTCGTGCTATTCAGCACCAACACGCTCATTCACCAGCGTTTCCTCGACGCGAAGGCGCTACTCAACTGGGGATTCGGGTTGCCTGTGAGGGTGCCGGGGACGTAGGGAGTTTCGGTAGTATACTACTTCTCGCAACCAGCAAACGGCCAGAACATCCCCTTTTCGCTCGAAAGGTAGAGTTGCTGCCCATCTTGATTCATCTTGAAATGATATGACTCGACAGAGGGCCGACCGAGCAGCACCCAGAATGTATAGAGGTGTATCAGACGTTTCCAAAATATGGGCGCTCGTGAGCCTCTCAACTCTACCTGCTGTTTGCCCTGTTCCTCGAAAAAGGATACATAGCAATCGGGCAACGTTCCCTCGTAAAAGATGGTAAACGGGGGGCGACCTTCTTGCGTTTGCTCTACGATAGATACATCGGGAATAGTGTAGAACAGGAAGAATTGGAAATCGGGGTCCCAGGTAAAAGAGGGGTCAAAGAACTGAGAATCGAAAGGAAATGTGGCAAGTACCGGAATTTTCATATTGAGATGCGGCGTTCGGGCAGGAAGGTAGCGAAAATCTGCCGTGTGCAGAGGCATGAAGGTAGCTTTGTATATTACCTGTCCAGAGAGACCCCCGGCGGTTTTCGTTGCCTGCAAGATACCTCCGCACATTGAGATACCTGGTTGCAGGATACAGACAAGCGTTCCACTGGGAGCTAATTGTTCTGCCCACGCAGCAGGAACTGTTGGCGTACTGGCTGTTGCAATAATACGCTGATAAGGGGCATGTTCCAGATAACCTTGAGAGCCATCGCCGATGTGGAGTGTAACGCCACTACCAACTGATTGCTCAATTGCGTGCATTGCCTGTGGCATCACCTCCGGCTCGATATCAATGGTTGTCACAAGAGCAGGGTTTCCAGTCAATTGAGCCAGTAATGTGGTATTATAGCCAGAACCGGTACCAATTTCCAGCACACGTTGCCCAGGTTGTACATCCAATAATTCCAACATGCGAGCCATCACAGCTGGCTGCGAACTGGAACTAAGCGTTCTTCCCATTTCATCAACCAGCGTGACAAATGCTGTATCGCTATACACCTGGCGGTACCACACTTCGGTATCAGAAGCTTCATGATAATCCCAATGGGGTGTTCCTGGTTGCCGTACATAGTAGTGATGTACAAAAAGATGACGCGGCACAGTAGCAAAAGCCCTCTTTACAGGCTCCGATGAAATATAGCCTTGAGTTACAAGAGAATGTACCATCACGTCACGATATGCTTGCAAATTTTTTGTCATCAAAGTTCCATGCTGCCTTTCCGTAAACAGTATAAACCAACTTCACGCCTTTTGCCTGTACTTTTGCTTCCATATCCTCACACCAGAATCATTGCAGTCACGCCAGCGTTCTAGATCGGAGGCGAACTCCTGGAGGGCCGTGTATTGTTGTTTTTGCACGGTATCTACATGCTCCATCATCTGCGAGTACGATTGTGTGGGGATGCCGAGATTTTCAAGATAGGCGTTGAAATACTGACGAAAAGTGGCATTGTTCATGCTGACACGGAAAAATTCTTCTTCGTTGTTGATAACGCCTACCCACTGTAGCCCATCGTATTCGAGTTTGCTCATGAATACTTTCCCTCTAAATTCTCCTGGAGCAGACAGCTATTGGCGCGGAATAGGGGACGCCCGTTAGCCTGTGCAATCCTGCTCGAACAGCACGTTCATGTGTGGGGC
>DATGJV010000503.1:0-5066 GCA_035295005.1 Ktedonobacteraceae bacterium
GAGTTTCCATGATAGACTCCTCTCCTCTCTTGCTCAGTTCAGAAAACCAGTCTATCATAGTTGGGGGTTATCGTCTAGAAGAAATGCACACATGTATGAAGACGGCAGGAACGACAACCATTGAATTGTCTTGCCAGAACGAGTAAAATAGGCTGTGGTTTCACCGTTGCAACGTTGCAATGTGTACAAGAAAGCATTGGAGCATAACTTTGAACGAAACGCAAAAACCTGTAACTCAATCAGAAATGACCGGCAGGTCCTTTCCAGAATCGCGCAGTTCGGTATCACTCGATAGTATCCTGGATATGCGCGGTCCAGATGATATCAGTATTTCCTCTGATGGGAAACGTGTCGCTTTTGTCGTGTGGGAAAAAGTTCCTGACGAACAGAAACGGCGCGGGCGTATCTGGATAGCCGATACATCTGACGGTGAAGCACGGCCTTTCACAAAAGGGAAACGGGGAGAAACCTGTCCGCGTTGGTCTCCTGATGGCAAACAACTCGCCTTTATCACACAACCAGAAGGCGAAAAAGAGAAGCCACAACTCCATCTCATGTCAGCAGAGGGTGGTGATGCCAGATTGCTCTGTAAAATGCCAAATGGCGTTAGCGACCTTTCGTGGGCTCCTGATGGTAGCCGCATTGCCTTTCTCTCTCTTGAAGGTGAGGAACCAAAAAGCGACCCCAAAGTTATTGGCCCCGGTCGCCATCGTCGCCTGTGGACTATTCGTCCCGACGCCGCTATCCCTGAGCCGGTCATTGCTGATGGCATCACTATATGGGAGTATAGCTGGTCGCCCGATAGCAAACAACTGGCCCTCCACTACGCTCCCGGCCCTGACGATACCGACTGGTATCGCAGTCAAATTGGCATCGTGGCAGCAGAAGGCGGAGCGGTACGCCAGGTCACAAATCTAACATGGCAGATGAAGGCGCTGGCCTGGTCGCCTGATAGCACACAGATTTCCTATGTCTCCGGCAGGTGGAGCGACCCAGGCCGTGGCAGTGGCGATATCTACACTATTTCGCTGCAAAATGGTCAGACTCGCAATCTAACTCCTGATATTGATTGTAGTCCGAGCTGGTCTTACTGGCTGCCTGATGGTCGCCACTTGCTCTACGCCGCGACTAAGAATGTGACACACCAGATCGGTATCATAGACAGCAGCGATGGTACAATCACGCCGCTCGACGAAGATTTTGTCATGCAGTGGGACGAGCCACATCTCTCGACAACACCGGATGGGCTTAAATTCGCAACTATTCACTCAAATGCGCAGCAGCCTCCTGATGTATGGTTTGGAGAACTGACTTACGAAGGCGATACGGCAAAGGGAATACAATGGCATCGTCTCTCACGTTTAAATCCTATTATGGAAGAAACATTTGCCCTCTCACCAACCCGGCGCATCAGCTATGAAAGCGTTGATGGCTGGCATATTGATGGTCTTTTTACGCCGCCGCTCACCCGCAACAACGATGCGCTGCCGCCACTGTATGTTGATGTACATGGAGGGCCATCGGGAGCGGAGTGCGATTACTGGGATGGCTTCACTCAGTACATGGCTGCAAAGGGTTATGCAGTTTTTAAACCAAACATGCGCGGAAGCTGGGGACATGGAACGGCCTTTGCCGACGCTGTACTTGGCGATATGGGTGGTAAGGATTTTCAGGATATTGTGAACGGCGTTGAATACCTCGTCAAAGAGGGATTGGTAGATGGCAATCGCGTTGGCATTGGTGGTTGGAGCAACGGCGGCTTCCTGACAGCCTCGGCAGTCACACAGACCAACCGCTTCAAAGCGGCTATGATGGGTGCAGGTATCTCAGACTGGCATAATATGCATGCCCAGACAAATATTGCCGGTGCCGATATTTTGCTACTTTCGGCTGACCCACTGGAGAATCCTGATGTTTATCGGAAACATTCTCCTATTACGTATGCCAGTCGAGTGACAACTCCAACGCTGATTGTACATGGTGAGGACGACCCTGCTGTGCCTGTTGCTCAAGCGTATGCCTTCTACCGCGCTCTACAGGAACGTGGTGTACCTGTTGAACTGGTCGTCTACCCTCGCGAGGGACATGGCCTGAGCGAGCATGCGCATTTAAAAGACTATATGGAGCGGCTCTTGCGCTGGCTTGAACGCTATTTACGATAGTACTGCCGATTTTCCTGAAGCCTCTTGGAGAAGCGGCCTGACACTCCCTGCGGATGTCAGGCCGCTATGTGGCATGTAGCTTGCAGGAATTGCCTACTTATGCTTCACGAGGCTATGTGGCATGTTAAGGTTCACTACCACTTTCGGTGGGTCAATTCGCGACATTGCTTTTTCAAGACGAGATGGTGTATGCTGATAGACGAGAAAATGCTATGAGGTACGTCCATGACTCAAAAACCACTCATAACCGTCCTGAAAGTGGCCGATGATAGCAATATCTACCATGCGGAAAACGATAAATAGCCAGCACCACTTCTCACTTCAAGAGAGGAGAGCAATATGTTACGCAACCAGTTCATCGCCAAGAGTGTAGGTCTCGACAAACAATTTCGTTTGCGCGGCGAGGATGTCTCACGCATCGAGGCATTCAGTGACGCGGTTTTTGGCTTTGCCGTTACCCTGGTCGTCGTCTCGCTACAAATCCCTTCTACATTTGATCAATTGCAGCAAACCATTATGTACGGATTTATCTCTTTTGCCATTTGCTTTGCCATGCTCATCGGCGTATGGTACACACACTACAAATTCTTTCGTCGCTACGGTCTGAACGACGCTTTCACCATCTTTCTGAACATGGTCTTGCTCTTCGTGATTCTCCTCTATATTTACCCGTTGAAGTTCCTATTCACCCTGCTTACTAATTCAATTTTTGTCTCCGCTGATAACAGCCATGTCATTCAAAACCAGCAATGGCCTATGTTAATGATCCTCTATGGGGCTGGCTTTATTGCAGTATACACAGTTTTCCTGCTGCTCTATTTTCACGCCTATTGGAAAAGGCAGGTACTGGAACTGAATGAAGTCGAGATAAACATTACTAGAAGCAGTCTGCTTTCTACTTCCATCATGATATGTGTAGGGCTTGCCTCAGTGCTGATAGCTGCCGTGGGCGGCGTAGGCTACGTCAGTCTATCAGGCTGGATATACATCGCCATCATTCCAATGCATTACATCAGCCGTCATATTACACAAAGATTCTGGAAATACGCAACTAGCTAAAGAGCTAGAGTGAATATGAAAAAAGCCTTCCACTAAACAATGGCCTGTACAAATCTCCATAGCATACCTGAACAGAAAAATCAAGGGGATCGATCCCCTTCTTTCTAATGCGTATTTCCGGCATACTGAAAGCAGTCAACAGGCGATGCCTGTCCAATAAATAATGTGGAGAGGGTATTACGGTCTCTATATGTGTATGTATCATACGAAGTGGCGGGGTCTATCCAAAAGGACCTGTAAAGCGGGATATTCCACTTTACAGGTTATTTTTATTACACAGGAGCAAGAACACATGCATGATTCGTTTGAAAGCAGCCCACAACACAACAGAACAGCATCATCATCCATCTCCATGATTGTTAACGCAATCGAGGCGTTTGCTCATGCGGAAACGCTAGATGAAACGCGCCATGTGTTGGAAGAGCAACAGACTGTATTGCTCTCACCAGAGGCATTGACAACGATACAGTTAATGATTGACGATATGTTCGCCAACAACCGGAACGGAGATGCAAGAAATTGGCGGCAGTATCTCAATCTACTTGAGGATGCCCTGCGCCGCGGCATTCCCGCAGCATGGCACTATTTCATTACACAGCAAAGCGACGCGGCGCAGGCGCTTGACGCACTGACTACCGCGTCTAACATGGAACACCTCTACCAGGCGGTCATTACTCACCAGCACAGTTTGCTCTCGGATGCAGCATTAGTCATGTTGGACAGTACCATTCAACGCCAGTATACCTCTGCTCCCACACAAGTCGTGGAGTACTGGCAACAACTCCTCAACTTACTGGAGGATGCTCAGATGCGAGGCATAGTGATCGCGTGGCTGACGTTCAAATACCAGCAGCCTCGCTAGCCTTGCGATGATTGTAATCACCAGAAATCAGTCTAATACGTTTTGGACTGATGCCAGAGCTTTTCGAACTTCCCGATGCCAGTAGACCCAATCTTCTGTCGTTTGTAGACGGGGCGAGAGTTGCTCAAGAGTTTTCAATGCACGCGCTAATTGTACCTGCGCCTGTTCAAGAAACTCCCGTCCCTCGCCTCCACCGTCTTTCATCTGGCCGAAGGATGCAAGAGCAACGCCTTCATCGTATGCATCAAGCGCGGGTGCTAACTGGCGATCAACTCCAACAGTGCCGCGAAATACGTCATCGCCGTCTTCACGCCGCTGGTCCAGCCAGTCCAGTGCGAAATCACGTACCTCTTCCGCAATTTTCCAGGCTCGCTCGCAGTCCTGTTCCGTCACATCTTCTCGTTTGCTATTTAGTCCATCTGTCAGGTAGCTCAACATCAAACGCTGTACGCCGAGGGCAATTAATGAGGCATAGATGCGTGTTCGTTCCTCTTTCGTGAGTTTTAGCCCGTAGACCACCGACATAATTTCTCCGTGGCTGAGAGCTGGTAAACGTTTCACGCTGTAGAGAGATTCCGCAAGCGACTCTACTTTACGATGCTCAAATGCTAGCGGAGTTTTACCAAAATCGCGAATGTGCCATTGATGCTGTGCAGCGATATTTTCGAGTTCATAAGCGAAAATGCTGCGCGAGTACTTCTTCTGAGGTGTTGTCATAATAACCTCCATCGCAAAAAATTAAGAGTTAGAGGGGCCAGTATCATTATAGCATTCAACGATTGATGTTACACACACAGTTCGAGAAAGAGGATTTTTTGAAAGTGAAGAGGTATCTTCGTCAAATATGTAACAATCACTCTTATCTCGAATTAATTCATTGAAAAAATATGATATCACGTTTGTCAAGTGTATCAGTGATCAAGATTATTGCAGCGAATTCAGGCATACTCAGAATAGTCAGTGGGATGGATACCCTACTGTTA
>DATGJV010000504.1:0-9448 GCA_035295005.1 Ktedonobacteraceae bacterium
AGCGGCGTGGGAGATGGTATGAAGAACGCTCCGGTATACTCTCATTGTAGGTTGCAGGTGAGCCAATTCTCTCACGATCAAGTTAGCGCGAACGATTGAGGGAATTGAACGCAATCTATTGTTGCATGGCGGTCTATTTCCATAAATCGTCATGCATCTCCTTTTTTCCAGAGTGCAGAGGAAAGACAACGGGAGCAAGAAGATGAACAAACTGGTGATGGTTATTGACGACTCGTTGACTGTGCGCAAAATTGTTGAGGTGAGTCTGCGACGGGAAGGCATTGCGTGCATCAGTTATGCAAGCGGAATCGAAGCGATTCGCAGCTTGACAAAGCAACAGGACCTCGTGCCTGATGTAGTCATCCTTGATATTGGCCTACCGCAAGTGGATGGCTATCGTGTCGCTCGCTACATGAAAATGAAACACCGCTACCGGAACACCACCATCATCATCCTCTCTGGACATAGCAGCGTCTTAGACCGTCTAAAAGGGCGGCTCTCAGGTGCGAAAGAGTATCTAATCAAGCCTTTCACCACGCAGGAGATGATGGCGCTTGTCCATGCATATCTGCAAATTGGCCCTATTTCCGCGTAAGTTATAAGACAAGAGAAGCATCCACAAAGACAGGAGCCATGCATTCAGTCGCGACTGAATGCATGGCTCCTGTCTTTGTGGATGCTTCTCTTGAATGATGATAAGACTGGTATAAGATTTTTTTCAAAAAACATTTGCCAGCAGAGTTTCGAGGTCACCCGGTCAGTTTTTCCATGAAGGAGATGTCACCTTGTGTGAATTGATAGGATTGGTTGCTGTCAGGGCAATGGAAGCATGCTAGGAGATGATGTGAAGTTCTCTACCGTATACTGCTTTTTGTGGGTTGTATTGTGAGGCTCCAGGGATGGTATGAGTTGCTGTGAAGGGAGAATGGAGAATGGAGTTGTGTGGGGAAGGGATACTTGTATATTACAAACATCCCTTCCCGCGCAATCGGTTTATCTATCCGTAGAGTGAGGGGTAGCAATGTTGCCCCATTCGATCAACCTTGTATGGAGGTGTCGTATGTTGTTGTCATCACGTACTATTGTTCGATCAGTGTTATGGTTAGCTCTGGCAATGCTAATTATAGTCGTGTTCCGCATTGGAGATAGCACATTTGTGCTGCGTGTGGGACAATTTTCGCCATTGACGGGTGCCTTCATCGGGGGGTGTCTTGCGCTCATCAGTGCAACCTCGCTACGACACCGAAAAGAGGACACCGAACCCTGGGTAGGTAATGAGCAACTCGGTTGGATACTGATTGGTCTGGGCATTATGGTGTGGGGTATTGGCGAAAGTTTCTGGCGCTATTACATGTCTATTGGGCAGAGTCCGTTCCCATCGCTGGCGGATATTGGTTATTCCGGTTTCCCTTTGCTGATGTTTGGTGGTCTGTTGTTGCAACCACCCTCCGGTGCGGGTCGCAAACGCACCGTACTTTTGCTGGATAGCTTGATAGCGATGGGTTCAATTCTTGCCATCGCCTGGTATTTGCTGCTGGGGTCGCTTGCTCAGGCTCCCGGCGAGGCGAATCTGGCTAAATTGCTTGGTATTTACTATCCAATTGCTGATACAGCCTTGCTAAGTTGCGTCATTTTCTTGTTGCTGCGTGGGCAAGGGCGTGCGTATCAAGCAACAGCTCGTCGTACAAGTCTGCTGGTGTTGGGGTTAGGTCTTTGCTTTTTTGTCTTCTCTGACTTTCTTTTCAATGTACAGAACAATGCGGGAACCTATGTCGAGGCAACATGGATTGATCTTGGCTGGCCCTTTGGCATGTTGACGATGGGCGTGGCTGCCTACCTGCGCCGCTATCTCCCGGCCACAGCGCCAGAGGTCATCGAGGAACGCATGCGATTACAGGTCGAGCGCAGCGTCTTTAGCCCGGCACAACTGCTTCCCTATGTGTTGCTGGCATTTCTGCTGTTTGTGTTAACGCTCAATATCTTCAATTCTGATGAAACACAGGTAGCTATTCGCCCGGTTCTTCTGCTTGCCACTCTTGGTGTGGTGGCTCTGGTTGTCATTCGCCAGGTTTTGACGCTGCGTGACAATGCAACACTGGCTCGCAAACAGGCCGAAACACTTGAGGGTCTGGAACGTGCCAACAAGCGTATCGCGGAACAATCACATGCGATAGCGCGGCACAATCTCGAACTGGAGCATGGTATTGACCATCTGAAAGATGTACAGGCAAATCTTGCGAACGGTAATTTGCGTGCGCGTGCGCGGCTGGACAATGGCGCTTTGCTGCCGCTTGCAGCCAGTTTGAATCTGATGGCGGAGCGTATTACACGTCTCTGGCACATCAATGCTCAGGCCCAGCGGCTTTCCAATGCGCTGCGTGATTTAAGCGTTGCCCTTGATAAGTCCTGGAATGGCGAGCCGCTCACCATTCCCGAAAGCTGCCATAACCTGGTGGAAATCAGTGCGCTCTTACGCTCCATGCATATCAAGAGCAATGCTTTGCCTATCCGTCCAACATCGCCACTCGCGCATGCAGGAAATGAGCAGAATGAGCCGCCTACAACCGGCCCGTTACCGCCGCGTCAAACTTCGCACTCCCTGTCACCGGAGCAAGCTACACCATTACCACCAACACGTCTGACGGTGATACCCCATGTAGCACCATTAGCACCCGCGACGAACAATGTACGCACGGGATTGGGGTTAACAAAATTGAATGGGTGGAAACGCGAATAAAACTTCCCCTATGCAAGAAGCGGTGTGATGATTGTATATGAATACAGTCGTCACACCGCTTCTTGCATTGAAAATAAGAAAATCAGTGGGTTATGTCAATAAGCATGCGGTATATATAATTTTTCATTACTACATTCGCATAGCTTTATGATGATATCTTGCTCTTTTATAGCACTCATAAGAATGGAGCATTCTGGCAACAAAATATTCAAAAATGCATGTTAAACCTTGACAAATCGAAATTTACTTTTTATAATAGGAAGAGGGGGTTTCGGTTTTTATTACTTCAAACACATTCACCAAATGCAGCCGCGTTGGAGGGGCGACGTTGGCGTCGCCTGTCCACTGGACAGGCACCTGCACGGGGTGCCGTCGTATCCGAGAAACAGCCATGAAAGGGAAGCACGTATGCCTCAACATCAACCGTATTTGCTGAGGAAACTTGTTATCGTAGGCGTCACTCGTATACTGCGTTCCATCGGTTCACTTTTTAGTGGAAGAGCCATTTTTGAGTGCGTAAGAGTTCTGGTTCTTGCGAGTATGTGCGCTCTGCTGGGTGTAGCGGTCACAATGCACACGATGCCGAAGGCGTTTGCTGTGGCAGCTAAACCGCAAACGGACTGGAGTTTTTACATGCTTTCAACCAGCACTACCACAGCCTATAATCTCGGCTGTAATCAAGGAAACTTCGATAGGAGTTTCTCGCCGCCCATTAACAGTGAAGTGGTACTGGACTTTGGTCAACACTACTATGGGAATGTGTACATGCTGAGCGGTATTACCATTACCCATGCACAGGTGCAGGCTATGGCAGAGGCGTTTGCCCATGGTTACTGGGTTTGCACAGGCAGCGATTCGACCTCAGTTCTCACGCTGGGGATCGGGATCAATAACTATGGCATCTGGGTGACTTATGCCAATGGGCAAACCTGGGCAAATGATGTAGCCGCTATCCAGTCTTACAACCAATCGCAAGGATATACTTCCCAGGTTGGTATGATGGGAGCTGGCGATCTGGAACCGGGTTGGAACAGTTACTCGGTGACGAATAGCTGGGTGCAAGGCTTTTCCAGTGTCAAGGGTTACGACTATCTCGACTTCGGTTCGGCTGATGGCTGCCCCCAGTATAGCTCCAACAATGGTTCCTGCAATAATGGATGGAACCAATATGATGAGTGGTATGTTTCCTGGGGAGCGTTGCCGGCCTTACCCACACCGGAAATCTATTACGACGCGCTAGCACGACAGTGGGCAATGATCAGTTTGTACGGGGCGCAATATCAGCATGCGACGGTCTATATGCAGGGGCCGTGGGACGAGTACGACCTTGATAATTCAACGCTGACCTCAAGTCAGGCGTGGAATGATCTCTGGACCGATCTGAACAACAACTCTTCCACCGCACAAAGTATGATCTACTCGCTTGAAATTCATGATGAGTAGCTTCAGGGTCATGATTGTTGTAACACCACAGCATCTCAGGAGGAGAAATCCATGAAGAAAGGCAAGCGCGTTCAACGGAAATCATTCAGCACTACCAGACCTTATCCGCAGCAGCGTCGTTCACATAGCTCTATCCGTGGGTTACTCATACTCGCTTTCTGTGCCGCTGTCTTTATCTGCATGCTTGGCATTGGCATAGCGAATGCGAGGAACAGCAACGGACCAGTAACTCTTGCCCGGAAAATGCAGAGCTTCAATCAAAAAATCAAGGAAGGACGTGGGCATACAGTTGCAAAACCTGCCAACCAGAATCAGGCCCCGCCCGTTCAGCCTGCGCCAGTACGCCACGCGGGGATTGTTGATCTTGGACAGGGGCCATTCTCGCAGAGCAGCTTCGCAGTTCACAATTTCTGGCAAGGGCCTGTAGGCAGTGACTGGGTACTGGCTTACTCAGGGGTAAAAATGAACCCGGATGGTACTAACGGTCTGGGAGGCATTGTACTCTACAACGAGACAATCAATAACCAGGGCGGGTTTGATTTACATCCTCTGGGAACATTCCTGGCTCCTACAGGAACGACAGCGTTGGTTATCACGGCACAGCACGGTAGTGTTCTGCTGCTGCGCAGTGTGACAGGTCAACGTCTGACATTTAACCTTACCAACCATCAGTTCAAGTAGTAATGTTGTTTTCTGCCAACGCGACGTAAATGGTGACAGAGACGCCCACACCCATCCAATGCAACTGCTGGATTGTGTGGTTGTTTCTGTCTATCCTCGCAAGCTATGCAGCAGATTTGCCTATTGTTGGACTGAATCGGACGCAAAGATAGAGGTGAGCCAGGGCTGCCACCCGCCCCTGGTTCAGGCAACGATCCTTACTGTGAGGAGAAAGGTACCATTCTTGATAGTACACAAACCCGGTTGTACACCTTGATACCTTACCGCATAGAGTGGGGGCGGAACAGATGGAAGATTTGAGATGTTTCCAATGGTTCCTGGCGGAGAACAGGAGACCTGGAGATTCTTTTTCGGATACTTTTGCTGGTTTAAACTTATGCCAAAGCGAGAAGTGACGGAATATGTGACTGTTCTCCCACTATCTTGTTCTGTGAATTCATACTGTTGAGTCAGTTGAGGCGTAGCAGTCGAGGGATGGTTGCCAGGTGTGGTTGCGGTTGGCTGTGGGGTTGGAACTTGCGGATTGCCAGAGTTGGCGCAACTCACAAGGAGGAGCAAGGCGAAAGCCAGAAGCGTCCAATTTGGAATACTACTGCATGTGTATGCCAGCCATGCGCTTATGTTAGCGTTAGAAATGGTGGAACGATAGTCTTTCATTTTGTTAAAGCTCCTTTCCGGCGTGCTTATCTGATTGATAAGTAAAATGGTATGCGTTCGGTCATATAGCTTCTCAGAAGCTATATGCCTTCTACAGATTATAACGCAGCAAAGGAGTGTTTTGTCTGTGTAGCCCGAAAGCTATCTGCCAGAAGAACAGTTTATGATAGGCTAAAGATACTCCCGCAAAAACTCCTCCACCAGAACGCGCTCATTGCTCTCTTCGGCTGGTGAAACGAAATGAGCAGGGTATCTGATTGGCGTTGTTGACAGCGCCGGGATAGCCGGTATGGCAATGGTTTCCTCTCTAGAAAAGTAGTAGCGTAAGGCAAACTCCTCTTCGGACTGAGCAGGCTGCAATTTTCCGGCGAGGTAGGAGACAATGAGCAAGGCCATGAGGATGGCAGCTAGCCATGCTATCAACCAGCAGATGGCCTGAACCCAGAGCAGAATGACGTAGGTTGTTTGGCCGTTCTGCGCAAGATTGGCGAGATTGGGCCAGAGCGTGTAGAGGTCGAGCCAGGCACGAGGTGGGAAACCGCCGAGGCTGTAGAGCAACGCGAATTCCGTGCCGAGGAACAGCATAAAGGCAATGATGGAAGTGACGGGCTTGACATAAAATGGCTTGTTTCGCTGCTTTCGGGAGCTTGTGGAAGCTGTGTGCAATTTGTGCTGCTTTGTCGAAGGTAGAGCAATCCCTGTTGTGTGAATAATCGCGCCAATGACGACGAGTCCACCGCCGAGATAGCCGATAGGGGGGAGGGTTTCGTGCAGGTAGAAGTTGGCGAAGAGCGCACCCAGCACTGGCTCCAGGATGTAGATGAAGGAGACAGTCACCGGAGAGATGTGCTTTTGCATCGTGACGGTAATCAGAATGGGCAAGAAAGTCGTTGCACCCGCGATATAGAGTAGCACAAGGCCATCTTTGGGCAACGATGGATGGACAGCCTGCCAGTTCCCGAAGAGCAGGGCGATGAAAGTTGCACACACAGCCATTGCCAGCGTTTCGACAGCGAAGAGCGACCAGGGATTGCCCATATCCTTTTGCTCATGATCGGCGAGGAAGACGTAAAACGTGAAGAACACGCCTCCGAGAAAGGCGATCAATGTGCCACGCCAGCCCCCTACGGAGGAGACGCTGATGAGCAGGACGGTACCAATCACGGAGATAATACCGGCCACCCAGGTACTTTTCTTGATGGGTTGTCGCAGCAAAAACCAGGCGATAAAGGCCGCCAGCAGACCATTGAGAGACGGAAAAAAGGCTGTTGAGGTAGCGGTCGTATATTTCAGGGCTATGGCAATGGTGAAGAATGAGAGGCAGAGCCAACTTCCCAGTATTACCCCGTGTTTTACGACCGCACGATTCACATCTTGCCATGTCCAGATCAGGATGCAGACGGCGACAGGCACCAGCAGGATCATTTCAAAGAACGAAAAGACAATCGGGTCAATGCGCCCCATTGCCTCTTTTGAGATGGAGTAGTAAGTAGCGAACAGGGCGGTGTTGAGAAAAAAGAGCAGACAGGCGATTCCTTTGAGCTTCATACGCATTACTCCTGAATAGCAGGTTAAGAAACTGTTTAGCGTAAGAGTTTCTGCCTGGCAGAGAGACGCGGTGAGCGCACGGCACGCTCGACTGTATGAACCTCGATATCCTCAGTTTGGAACATGAGCCGCGCATAGGTGACGGTATCTTCTACGTCAAACTCCTCACAGGAAAAAATATCAATGTTGATCATCTTATACGGCGGCCAGGCGTGTAGGCTGACATGGCTGGTGGCAATGATGACGAAGCCGGAGAAACCATCGTCCATTGGGTCGCTTGTCTGAATATCTTGCAGCATTACGGGGCTAACTTTCTCCATGCCAATGTGTTGCGGATATTCGTCCAACACCTGGCGCAAAAACGCTTCGTTTGCCAGTAACTCAGGATCGCACCCGTAAAGGTCCAACATGACATGTTGCATAGATATAGCCTTTCTTCCTGTTCGCCGTTGGTCAACCGGGGGAAGCGATAATCATCTACCATTACCACCGCTTCCTTAATAAGGACTATACCCAATTCCACAGGGGTATGAGGGGTTTTCTTCTCATCATTTCCCATGTGGAGACCTTGAAAATTCTGTGCTGTTATCCAAATTTTTGGGGATGTGTGTAAACTTGTCTAAAAAAGTGTGGTAAGATTCGTAATCAGTACTATTCATTCAGGAGGCAGTGTTATGCATACCCCATCCGATTTTGCCGGTCGGCAGTCTGAAGCAACGGCAGAAGAACTTAAAGCCCAGGTTGCGCGTATGGCGAAGATTGGTTCGTGCTATTCGCCCAGTTTCTCACCAGATGGGAAGCGAGTGACTTTTATCTCTGACCTTAACGGGACGCCGCAGGTATGGATTGTCCCCACAGAAGGTGGATGGCCGGAATTGATCACGAACCTGGACGATCAGGTACAACAAGTCTCATGGTCACCGGACGGCTTGTGGCTGGCGTTTTCGCTTGCACCGGGCGGAGGAATGAACCAGCAAGTTTACCTGGTTCATCCAGATGGCACAGAGCTACACCGTCTCACCGATGGTGGCAAGGAGAATAACTGGTTGGGAGGCTGGACTCACGATGGTCGCAGCCTCACACTGGTATCGAATCGCCGCGATCCCTCAGCTATGGATGCTTACCTGGTTGATATCGAAAGCGGTGAGTTG
The DNA here is from genome assembly GCA_035295005.1 of Ktedonobacteraceae bacterium. Lineage (GTDB taxonomy): Bacteria > Chloroflexota > Ktedonobacteria > Ktedonobacterales > Ktedonobacteraceae > DATGJV01. The sequence continues at coordinate 8,218 of DATGJV010000504.1, forward strand.
CGCCTGGTAGCTGAGAATGAAGGAGTGGGGGTAATTACCGATGTGAGCCGCGATGGACATTATGCCATTCTCTATCGTATGGAAAGCCGCAGCGATGATAACCTCTTCCTTCTTGACCTCATCACAGGCAAGACAACGCTGCTAACACCTCACGAGGGGCCGGGCAGTTTCGAGGAAGGCAAATTTGCGCCGGATGGGCATACTATTTATCTCTCATCAAACAAAGGGCGCGAACTGGTCGCCTTTGCCAGGGTGCAGCTTAGCCAGAATGGAGGGCATGGGCGGCCAGGTGAGATCGAGGTCATTGCCGGGCGTGAAGACGCTGAACTGAGCGGCTTCGAGATCAGCGAAGATGGAACCACAGCCGTGCTGCTCTGGAATGTGGCCGGGCGCAACGAACTGGCCTTCCTCAATCTGGCAACGCTTCAATATGCCTCTGGACCAACTGTGCCGGGCGAACTGGTCTCTGGCATTTCCTGGTCGAAAGATGGCAATCTGCTTGCACTAACTGTTTCCGGCTCAGCGTTGCCACGGAATATCTGGGTCTATGAACTGGCTTCTCAGCAGTTCCAGCAAATTACAAAGAGTCCGCATGCAGGTGTGAATCTCGCGACACTGGTACGACCGGAACTGATTCGTTTTACTGCTCACGATGGCTTACCTTTAAGTGGATGGCTTTATCAACCGCCAGATAAGACGGCACCAGGTGCGCTTGTTATAGACTTTCACGGTGGGCCGGAGGGACAGGCGCGGCCATCTTTCAATTATATCTATCAGGCGTTGCTCGCGCAGGGAATCGCAGTGTTCGCACCCAATGTACGCGGTTCCTCTGGTTTCGGTAAGACGTTTGTCAACCTTGATAATGGGCCACTACGCTTCAATGCGCTGAAAGATATCAAAGCCTGTGTGGACTACATGCTGGCTGCCGGTATTGCTCATCCACAGCAGGTAGGTATTATGGGCGGCTCCTACGGTGGATATATGACTATGGCCGGGCTTACCGAATATCCTGACCTTTTCGCCGCGGGGGCCAATCTCTTTGGCATTGTCAATTTCGAGACCTTTTTCGCTCATACAGAACCCTGGATGGCTGCGGTCTCTACAATTGAGTATGGCGACCCGCGCACACAGGCCGATCTTTTACGTGCGCTCTCCCCAATTCATAAAATTGACCGCGTGCAGTCTGCAACGCTTGTCTTGCATGGAGCCAACGATACCAATGTGCCGGTTG
>DATGJV010000505.1:0-2226 GCA_035295005.1 Ktedonobacteraceae bacterium
CTGGCCTGGGGTTGGGACTGTTTATCTCACAAAAACTCGTAGAACGCCACGCGGGACACATAGATGTACATAGCATTCCAGGGGAAGGAAGTGTATTTTCTGTTGTGCTGCCGCTCTTCGTTGATCCTGTCACGGAAAACATTGATACGGCAAAGCTGACACCACATACTCAAGCTGTCTGGACGATAGCCCACTGAATTACTCCGGGCGCAGAATTTTTCTCAGCACAAACCCTTTCTGCTCAATGCGTGCAAAGCCAAACCACTCGTAGAGACGGTGCGCATGGTTATTCTCTTCCTGTGTATTAAGCATGATGCGTTGCACGCGCTCGCGTGCAAAAAAGTGAATTGCCTCCGCCATTAAACGCGCACCTATACCTCGACTGTTGACGGAAGGGTGAACGGCAATACGCACAAGATAGCCGTAATCGCCATCGAGGGCATTGAATTGATAGCCCACGACTTGCCCATGAAGCTCGGCCACTACGAAATAGGGGTGCGTCGCGGCAATATCTTTAAACGAGATGGCATCATAGCGCCATAAATCCTCAAAACAGCCTTCTTCTATTGCCAGTAAGGCAGGAATGTCGCTCTCGCGCACAGGACGCACGGTAACTTGTCGGTTGCCGGGTGCAGGTATCGAAAAATCTATCTTATCGTAGGCATAGAGGTAGCGATAGGGAAAGAAGCCTCGTTTGAGCAACACCGCACGTAACCAATCGCCCTCTGTATCGTTGCCTGAGTAATGCAGGTAACGCACTCCCCTCGTAACCAGTAATTGCTCCAGATACTCAAGCAACGTGTAGAGGATGTTGAGGTAGGCACGGCTTTCCGTCCAACTCACGCAAAAGCCAGCTATCCACGCTGTCGGTGGGTAGACCGTTTGTGAAAGGAGGAAGCCGCGCAAGGAGTTTCCATGAAAGGACCCGACAGCCGGATAGTGCCTGAGAATGGTTGGAAGCTCCTCAATCGTAAATCTCTGGTAGATATATTCAGACGTTTGCAGCAAGCGGTTGACAAAAGGCAAATCCTGTCCCGTCAGTATGCGCACCTGCTCAGAACTCTTCGGCATGCTTCCTCAATTCTTTACACCACACATGGCAAATCACCACAACCCTCAAGCATCTGGCCCTTTGACTTCGCGTCGCAAGCGTTCGATATCAGGTTTAGGGGCATTACGCATTCGGTAGCCCTTCAAATTGTGAATGCGACGCAGCTCGCCTATCAGAACATCAACATTCACCTGGAATGCTGTATCCGGTGCCTTGCCCAGGCCATCTACCGCCGCATCGTCGCCGAGCAACAGATTGACGCAGGTGGCAACACAACCCGCGACAGCATCGAGGTCATAGCCACCTTCCAGCACCATCACCAGCCGTCCATTGCACAAACGTTCTGCCAGTTCGATGATAAACTGGTTCAGTTTGGCGAAACCTGCCGTCGAGATATTCATCTCGCCCAACGGGTCGTTCCAATGTGCATCAAAACCAGCCGAGACAAGAATCAGTTGTGGGTCAAAGCGGTCGGCAGCATGGGCCATCACCTGCCGGAAGACGGCATCATAAATATGAAAGCCGGTCGTCGCGGGTAATGGAACATTAATAGTTGTACCCAACCCTGCACCTTCTCCAAGCTCGTCCGAAAGCCCTGTGCCGGGATAAAAAGGTGATTGATGGATCGAGAAGTACAGCACCTGTGGGTCTTCGTAAAAAATGTCCTGCGTCCCGTTGCCGTGATGGACATCGTAGTCAATAATCATCACGCGCTCAAGCCCATGTTGCTCAATAGCATATTGTGCCGCGATGGCAACATTATTGAACAGGCAGAAACCCATCGCTTCATCGGGTAATGCGTGATGACCGGGAGGGCGCACCAGACAAAAAGCGTTATCTATCTCGCCCTTCATCAATGCATCAAGGGCGGTGAGCGGCGCTCCAGCAGCCTTCAGAGCGGCTTCATAGGAGCGGGCGGAGACGTAGGTTTCGGGCGCGAAATAGCGCGAGCGGCGGCCTCCATGTTCCTCCTCCGCCGCGACGAGACGCGACATCTCCTCCACCGCACGTATGTACGCACGGTCATGCACAGATGCAAGTTCATCCACACTGGCAGCGCGGGGCGCAAGTTGCACCAGACCTTCGCGCTCCAACCAACCGAGCGCCTCTATCGTTTTAATCGCCGCCTCAACACGCTGCGGCCTTTCCGGGTGCATGCGCGGCGTCAGATGCTC
>DATGJV010000506.1:0-4165 GCA_035295005.1 Ktedonobacteraceae bacterium
GTTTTGGCGTTGTCAAGTCGCCACGGGGCTGGCTTCTCAGTTGAGATTGAAACGGAGCGTAACCGTTTGGCAAAAGCCGCGCCGCCGAGGTCGCCACGGGGCTGGCTTCTCAGTTGAGATTGAAATGAGGAAGAGTACCAGGCAGCGATCTCTGGGAGAGGGTCACCACCCGGCCGGGTTGGAGAAAAAAAGCGGGGAAGGCATCAGTAAATCTTGATGCCTTCCCCGCTTTTTGCGGGTAATCCTACCTTCGCACCGTCCCGTAATTCGGTGCCTCTTTCGTAATCATTACATCATGTGGATGAGATTCGCGCAAACCGGCGTTGGTAATGCGCACAAAACGGGTGTTATTTTGCAGGTCGGAGATGGTTTCGGCTCCGGCATAGCCCATTGATTGGCGGAGGCCGCCGACTAGCTGGTAGACCAGTGGGCCGAGCGGGCCTTTGTAGGGGACACGCGCTTCGATACCTTCGGCGATGAGACGACTTTCATCAAGCGTGTCACTCTGAAAGTAGCGGTCTTTGCTGTAGCTGCGCTGCTTCATTGCACCGATTGAGCCCATGCCGCGATAGTCTTTGAAACGCTCGCCTTGCGAGATGATGAGTTCGCCGGGACTTTCGTCTACACCAGCCAGCAAGCTTCCCAGCATGACGGTGTCGGCACCTGCCGCGATGGCTTTAGCAATATCGCCTGAATACTGGATGCCACCGTCGCCGATTACCGGCACATTGTAGGGGCGTGCGGCAAGCGCACATTCGTAAATTGCTGTTATTTGCGGCATACCGACACCCGCGATGATGCGGGTGGTACAGATTGCGCCAGCACCAATACCGACTTTTACAGCATCTACACCTGCCTGTATCAGTGCCTCGGTGGCTTCGGCGGTTACAACGTTACCGGCGATCAACTGCACCTGTCTACCGAAACGGTCCTTCACGCGGGCAACGGTCTCCAGCACCATTTGCGAATGAGCATGCGACGTATCTACAACCAGCACATCTACGCCCTCTTCGATGAGCGCGGCACATCGCTCATCAGTATCTGGTCCAACGCCGACGGCAGCACCAACACGCAACCGACCGTATTCGTCTTTGGCAGCGTGGGGATAGAGGATTTTCTTCTGAATATCCTTCATGGTGATAAGACCTTTGAGCATGCCATGCTCATCTACCACGGGCAGTTTCTCGATTTTGTAGCGGTGCAAGCTATCACGTGCCTGCTCCAATGTCGTACCCACCGGAACGGTAATCAGGCGGTCTCGCGTCATGAGTTCAGATATGGGACGTGTCGTATCTGTCTCGAAACGAATATCACGGTTTGTGAGAATACCGACGAGTTTACCATGTTCGGTAATGGGGATACCAGAGATGTGGAAGCGTTTCATGGCCGCCAGTGCCTCGCTCAATGAGACGGTTGGCTCCATTGTGATCGGATCGGTAATCATGCCCGACTCTGAACGCTTGACCTTATCCACCTCTTGCGCCTGATCGTCAATGGACAGGTTGCGGTGAACGATGCCAATACCACCCTCGCGAGCAAGGGCTATGGCTAAGCGACCTTCGGTGACGGTATCCATAGCAGCACTGGCAACAGGAATGTTGAGAGTGATAGTACGTGTTAAACGAGTGCGGGTGGAGACATCACGGGGAAGAACCGACGATTCGGCGGGTAATATGAGTACATCATCAAAAGTAAGACCTTCGAGAGCGAATTTTTCTTCAAATGCGCCTGTGTTATGCGCCAGAGACATGATAGCGGCGTCCTCCTTAAAAAAACGCCCGGCACATGCTATGGCGCAGGCCGGACCTCTATCGTTTCAATCTTCATTCGGCAACCAGCCCAACATCTGGATGCAACTAATTGATAGTAGTGTAGCACCTGAACAACGGCAACGTCAAATATGTGTATCTTTATGACGCAGCATATTTCATAGTATCGAGAAAAGCAGCGTGCCAGGGTACTCGCAAGGAGAATATCCCTACTATACACGGCCCGTGTATAGTAGGGATATTCCCCTTGCGAGTACCCTGGCACTATCCTTACGCAAACTGGTCTATACAAAATAGTACGGCAGTGCTATAGTGGAAGCAGAAGCTCCTGTTCTTTCAGTATCATATACGCACATCTTTTTCTTATATAAGGAGGTATCATTATGCAAGAACAATTACCATCAGCGTCTGCTCAGCAACCTGTACCGCCACTGGCACACCACCGGCGTATACTTTTCCAGCATACAGCCGCTACGCAAAGGCCACCGCGTAATGTGAATCTTGTGTTTGAGGCCGAAAAAGCAGCTGCCAGCTTCAACAAGAAGGTCGCTATTGGCATGACAACCGTCTTCCAGGCAATGCCGACGTTCTGGCTCATCATAGGCTGGATTGTTCTCTGGATAGCGGCGAACGCGACGATTGTGCATTTTGACCCACTGCCGTGGCCTCTATTGCTCACACTGGCCTCGGTGCCACAATTGCCCTTGATGATTGTCATTATGGTGGGGCAAGGATTGCTTGGGCGCAAACAAGAGTTGCAATCAGAAGAGCAATTTAATACGACGATGAAAACGTATCATGATATTGAGCAAATCATGGAGCATCTTTCTGCTCAGGATACCGAATTGCTAAAACAGTCGCATATGCTTTTCCATATGCTAAAGGCATCAGGTATTGTGCCAGAAGACCTGCTTGCGGAAATCAACACAGGAGTACTTGCAAGCACCGCGAATAATATAAACAATGCTAACACGACAACCCCAGGCACGCAGCCAATGAAGTAAGCGGCATGCCTGGGGTTGTCGTGTTTATAATACGTTTTTACTATGACATAAGCCTGAACTCAGGGACTTATGCTCGTCTTCGCATACCTACGAAAAGGTTATACAGAAGCACGATCACTGCTATAATGAGCAGTATGTGAATCAAGCCTCCGCCAATATGCACCACTAGAAAACCTAGCAGCCAGAGGATGACCAGGATGACTACGATGGCCCAAAGAATACCTATCATGGTTAAAGATTCCTTTCCTTACCTGTGTCTTAACGATAAAATGTGAATGATGACACCGATTTCTGGTCCTGTTAGCAGAACCGGTCATCTACTTCCCTATTCACGGATCAAAGGTCATAGAAGTTTTGGATAACCCCGTCAAAAAGATTAGAATCGGGTTAGTATTTTCGCTTGTCAATTTCCCGCAACTGCTGTACTGTTATATGGAAAGTATTTTTCAGGATCCCAGGCATGGTTTCCTGTAATCTTCGTTGATGCAATTATGTGAATGTTATTTATCAAGGAGTGACACACTATGTCTGCTGATGCACAGACAACGATGCAAACGTCCCATTCGCTCATACAGCATAGCTCTGCACAGGGTGATGAGGCAATTGTCGTTGATCATTTCAGCAAAAGTTATGGCTCGCACAGAGTCGTTGATTCATTACAATTTACCGTCCATAACGGTGAGGTTTTCGCACTGCTGGGGCCAAACGGAGCAGGGAAGACGACAACAGTTGAGACGCTGGAAGGATATCGCACGCCCGATGCAGGCACGATCCGGGTGCTGGGACTCGACCCTATTCGCGATGCTTACGCGCTCAAGCCGCAGATTGGTGTGATGCTGCAACAGGACGGGCTGTATAATCAGCTTACAGCTCGCGAGGTATTGCGCCTGTTCGCGGGCTATTTCCAGCATCCGCAAAATGTGGAGAGCTTGCTTGAACGTGTCGGGCTGAGTGGCGCGGCAAAAACGCGCTGTCGCCGGCTTTCTGGTGGACAAAAGCGCCGTTTGGCCCTGGCAGTTGCCTTGATAGGCAATCCCAGGCTCGTCTTCCTCGACGAACCAACGGCGGGTATGGACCCACAGGCGCGACTGGCAACATGGGAGATTATCCGTGACCTCAAACGCAGCAGAGCGACGGTGCTACTCACCACACACTTGATGGACGAGGCCGAACGGCTGGCTGATCGCGTTGCCATTATTGACCACGGGCGACTCATCGCACTTGATACACCCGCGAATATGACCGGCGTGCAAAATGCGACGGTAGTGCGCTTTGTGGCTCCGGCGGGTATTGATAACGCAAAACTGACCGCGCTCCCTTCCGCACGGAAAGCAGAGGAGATTCGACCCGGCAGCTATGTGATTGAAACAGACAGCGTTCCGGTATTGATCG
>DATGJV010000507.1:0-2889 GCA_035295005.1 Ktedonobacteraceae bacterium
TTACCTATCGCGTTATCAACGTCACCTCAGCTTGTGACAATCTGGTTGGTTGCTAACGATTTTGTGGATGGCGTGACCTATAACAGCTATATGGGCGACCTCAATACGCTGCTTGAGCAGTTGCACACGCGGACGCACGCGGCAATCGTGATGGCAAACCTCCCAGATTTATCGAAGGTGCCATTCTTTGCCCATTCAACCACGTCGCAGAAGGCGCAGATGCGCTTGACGATAGAGCGTTGGAACGCGGGTATCGCCACGCTGGCAACACGTTATGAAGTAACGGTGGTGGACTTGTTCGGCCAGCAGAGCCAGCTAACAGCCCATCCCGAATATATTAGCGGCGATGGGTTCCATCCCAGTGCGCTCGGCTATGCCCAACTGGCAAAACTTTTCTGGCAAGCGATTCAGGGATAACACAGAACAAAGGATACACAGGCAGGACATCCCCGCATGGGATGTCCTGCCTGTGTATCCTTTGTTCTGTGTTATTCAGCAGAAGTAGGTTTGATACTGGTCTCGCCATCAACGATGAAGACGATGCGCTCACAGACGTTGGTACAGTGATCGGCGACGCGCTCCAGTTTATGGGCAATCCAGAGGAGATAGGTGGCGCGTTGCAAAATGAGGGCATCGTTTTGCAACGCGGGAATAGCACGCGCACCCGCCAGCAGAGCCATCAAGTCATGGCGCACGAGATGATAACGGACATCTACTACATCATCTTCCTCCCACAGGAAACGTGCGGCGTCAACATCGCGGTCCGCGAACGCTTTCATGGTGCCTTGCAAGACGCGGCGAGCCTCATAACCCAGATCGAGCAGCGCATGCATGATGGAGGCTTCCGTAATTTCAACCCCGTCACTGGTTGCGTGTGGCTGGTTGTTTTCGACATGCACATGTGAGGGTGCGTCAGCATGAAGCGGTGACATACGCAAGATAATTTGCGCGATACCAGCTGCACCGTCACCCGTGCGTTCCAGGTCGCCAGCTATAGAAAGTGCCGAAGTGAGGTAGCGCAGGTCGCGCCCACCCAGCGGTTGTTGCAAAGTCAGCAGCCGAATCGTATGTTCTTCGATAGCCGCTCGCAGACTATCAATAATAACGTCTCCCTCAATAACCATGCCCGACATCGCCTGATTGCCAGTTTCCAGCGCGTCAAGCGCCTTTCCGAGGGCATCATCTACGAGATTTCCCATCTGTATCATCTGAGCGTCAAGCGCCTGTAGCTCTTTATCAAGTAGCATTCTTGCCATTGTGCGCCTCCTTACTATTGTTTTGAGTATAACACATGCCGAAAGGTAGGGCTAATGACGCGGCAGCATGTCATCACTCCACTTCCTACCTGTAATGTACCACATTTTTCATAGAAAAGATAGAGATATTTTGTAAATACTTCTTCTATTCTTAAAGGATAAGTGGGAAAAATTCATCGAATTGACACAGCTTCAAGATAAATGCTACAGTATCAACAAGGTATTAGCTCAAACTCTTAGAAGAAAGAATAAAAAGTCATGTCAACAAAACGGCTACTGGGAGTATTCGCTCATCCTGACGATGAAGGGACGATGAGCGGTGCGATGCTATTCTATGGCTCACAGGGCGTAGAGACAGGTTTGATCTGCGCAACGCGGGGAGAGGTTGGCGAAATTGCTGACCCAGAACTGGCAACGCCCGAAAACCTGGGGCAGGTACGTGAAGGAGAGATGCGTGCTGCTGTTGCTGTATTAGATGTACGGAACCTGTGGTTTCTCGATTATCGGGACTCTGGTATGGCAGGTACGGCGGAGAACAGTGACCCGCGAGCATTCGTACAGGTCGGTGCGGCTGAGGTCGTGGGGAAACTGGTGGCGATTATTCGCCAGTTCCGTCCGCAGGTGATGGTGACATTCGATGAAACCGGCGGCTATGGACACCCGGACCATATCGCTATTTATCGCCACACGACAAGTGCCTTTTATGCTGCCGCCGACGCTGTGCAGTATCCTGAACTTGGCCCGGCGCACGCGGTCTCCAAACTCTATTATAGTTCGTTTCCCCGCAGCGCCCTGCGTGCGATGGCAGAATGGTTGAAATCGCAGGATTACGATGGCTCGTTTGGCACGCTTGATCCTGAGCAACTCGGTATAGAGGACGCAGAGATCAGTGTCTGGTTCGATGCGAGTCCCTGGCGCGAGACGAAGGACCGCTCCTGGGCGATGCATCGTACTCAGGCAAATTCGGGGGCGGCATTTGCGCAGATGCCTGAAGAGCTTGTAGAGAAATGGCGTGGCTACGAATGTTACCAGTTAGCGGCCACCCGCGTAGGTCCTGATGTCGAGGGGGAAAACGATCTTTTTGCTCGCGTTCAATAACATGCATCATCCAGAATAGAGCGAAGCGATGCAAGACTTGCATCGCTTCGCTCTATTCTGGATGATGGCTTTTGTGGCTTAGCACAAATTCTTTTGCCTGGTATGAATTGTCCAGAAATTCATTTCAGACTCACGCAAGATTGGTAAAAAAAAACATTCCGTAGAGACTTGAGATGTTTGCTGTGGAATCTGTGCTATGATACGCGCAATAAGCTGCTGTGGCGGCTCTATTTGTTGTAATTGAGAAAAAATTGCATCAATGTCATCTTCGGGTACATGTATGTTTACGTTTGCATTAACAACCGGCGGATTTTGTGTATAGCTCATTACCAAACACCTTCTCATTCTTTTCTAAGCCATCTCTGAGATTTCTAAGACTCTCTAAGATAGTACGAATGAAATGAAAGAGTAGTTTCAACAGGGAAGAGGCCATTGTGTTGAGGAGCCAGGACACCCGCAAGGGGAATGTCCCTACTATATACAGACCAGACCGTGTATAGTAGGGACATTCCCCTTGCGGGTGTCCTGGCTTACT
>DATGJV010000508.1:0-3383 GCA_035295005.1 Ktedonobacteraceae bacterium
CCCCGTGCGACAAGAGCAAGTCGGCAGCCTTCGCTCGCCAATGCGAAAGCTATTGCCTTACCTACCCCCCGGCTCGCGCCGGTTATCAGGGCTACTTTTCCCTGTAAACCCAGGTCCATACACTCTTCCTCCTGCGGGATTGCCTTTCCCGCTACTGTTCACACCCCAGGAAAATTGGCTGAGCTGAGCATACGATTGAAAAACTGGCTGGCGACACGCGGGTCTACACGGTTGCCAACACGAGCCAGCATAATATTAGCCGGTTCCATACTCACATTTGGTTCCGTTGTCGGATATTCCTTGAATCCTTGCGACCCAAAAAGTCGAGCGATGATTTCCCGATAGCGATACTGGGATATCTTCAACCCCTCGGTATCCCAGTGCCATGAAAGCCCCAGCGCAAACAGAATCATATCCTCCAGCGCATCAAGTTCGAGCGCGAACGATAGCATCTGTTCAGCTATATGCATGCCGCGCCAATTGGAACTGACCTCAATAGCTACTTCATATACATTTTCCAGTCCCTCCCACCAGACATCGCCAGAGGCAATCGTCACTTCACCCACAATCGCACCTGTCGGTGTGTGTGCCAGTGTTAACGCACAATCCTTGCTCTTCGCGATACCAACCATCAATTTGTGTTCGCGTTCTGGAATACGCGCAAACGCACGCAAACCATCATCCGCTCGCAAACGTTCCACCAGAGAGGGTGGGCAAAAATCACGCAGCAGAAGCGGACCTTTTTCAGTCTGAATGGTTTTACTGCGCGAAGGAGTCGCTGTTCCCTGCAAATGTAGCAAGTCAAATAAACCTGCCAGCGAAGAGCGGTGTTGAGTCGAAGGAAATGCCTGACGTAATGGCGGCGGCAATAACAAGTGACGTACCAGCGCAACTGTATACTGATTCGTGCGGCTGATAGACCAGCGCCGTGGCTGCTCTGGAAAATCTTCCGGTCGGTCGCGAAACGTGGTGGGAAATGAGCTGGAAGCGGAACTTTTGCCCATCACTTGCTGGGATACCATCTCCTGTTCCTCAACAGCGAGCCATTCAGGTTGCCACCTTGTTACCCAGTCCTGCGGCAAATCGAGTGGCAGTGGCTGTTCCGACATCTCCGCCCATAGCATACTCCACGCTCGCGGCACAACCCTGTAAAGATCATAGCCACCACCACCGAGAGCAACCCAACGGCCTTCACAATACGTATGCGCCAGTTCATGCGCCAACTTCATTTGCTTCTGAATGCCTCGCAGCGTCAATTTCAAGTGTGTGAGCGGGTCCCAGGCGTGCGAATCGCAGCCATGCTGCGTAATAATCAGGTCGGGAGCAAAAGACGTGACCAGTGGATGCAGCAATGAGTTGATCGCATCTGTGTACGAATCATCTTCAGTAAAAGGTTCCAGCGGCACATTTACCGCGTATCCACGTCCCAGGCCATTACCCAACTCAAGTACATCTCCTGTACCGGGGAACAGATAGCGTCCAGTCTCATGCAGCGAAACCGTCATGACACGTGGGTCGTCATAAAACGAGCGTTGCACACCATCACCATGGTGCGCGTCAAAATCAATGTACAGAATTTTTGCCTCAGTGGATTGCAAAATATGTGCTATCCCCACCGAAATATCGTTGTAGACACAAAAGCCGGAGGCACGGTCAGCCCATGCATGATGCAGCCCCCCGGCAGGATGAAATACATGTAGGGGACGCTCTTGCAGAGGAGAAAACGTTCCTCCCGCGGGCAAACCCATCACAGCACTCATCGCCACCAGCGAACCGCCGACAATCCGTGCCGATACCTCGTGCATATCTGGCAAAGGGGGAGTGTCACCTTCTCCGAAGCCATAGCGCATGATACATTCCTGCCGCTCCTTTCGCTGCCCTGGCGTTGCATCAGGTGCTTCTGGCTCGCTCAGACGTTGCACGGCGGAGATATAATCGGCGGTATGAATCAAACGCAGTTCATCTATCGTTGCGGCACGCATGGCTAAGCGCGTCTGCTCATTCGCACTATCCCATAACCCGCTGGTTTTCAACAAATCCATCAAAGCAACAAGGCGGCGAGCTTGCAAAGGATGCCCCGGCCCAAAATCGTATGCCAGTTCAGCCTGCTCAAAAATAAGACATGCCCTGTGTTGCGCGGAAGCATCAGTCATGTGTATCATCCTCCATTAACGGTTCCGCAAAAGTATATTGAATAGCCGCCTCCTGTAATCGTACCAGCAAAGGCGCGGGATTAATCGTTCCCAGCCTCAGTGTGACTGAACGCGGCACATTCCCTTCCAAAGGCGACGCCAGTATACTGCGTATTTGTACATGCAACTCGCTTGCCAGCAATAGCGTCTGGGCCAGAGGTTTCAGATCGCCCATCGGCAGTTGAATCACCAGTTGCATACCTGGCTCATACGCACCCATTGAGCGAGCTAACGCGATCAACAAATCACTACGTGTCAGTAATCCCACCAGTAACGTCTTCGTGTCTGACTCCGTATGCTCATATTCCACTACTGGTAATGCATTTAGACCACGCTCGACCAGAATCTGCGCGGCGGCAGCAACGCTTGTATGCGGCGTAACACGGATCGAGGCGCGATGCATCACTTCCACTACACGTTGTTCCTGCCAGGGATGATGCAAAATATCTCCCGAAGAACTCTGCTTTGCCAGCGCCACCACAAGGTCAATATCCTGTGAAGTTAACAACCCCTCAAAGAGCATTTGTGATGTATAGATTGTCTGATTCACATCATTCGTGCGCTGCCTTACAGTGCGCACGACAGGCAGATGGTGAAATTGATATTGTCGAAACAGGTTAGCGGCATGGCTCAATGTGTCATCATGATTGACCGTCACCAGCTTCGTCGTCATTATTTCGCTTACGATCATGGAATGTTCCCTATCGAAATGCTATCTCTCGGATTGTATATCTACATGCCCTGACATGGCGCTAATGGTGTCTTTACAAATTCATGATAGCACAAAACTGGTAAGATGGCAGATTCAAACAGTCGTGTTGTATACTCTCAGGTAAAGAGATTGTACACGTACATAATATACTGTGACCTGGAGAAATATATGATTGAACATGATGATACTCCCACAGCACCACACCCTACCCCTACGCCCGCAACAGAGGCGGATGTGGTTGATGATAACCCGACAACAATCCAGATTCCTGCTGAACCAGCCGAACCAGCCGAACAAACCGATGAAAGTACATCCACGCCTGAAACTACTTCTGCCGAAACAGTAGCACAGGCGGCAAATGCCGCACAAGCCACACAGGCCGAGCAAACACCACAGGCATCGCAACCGGCACCAGCCGTTCCTGTACCCGCAACTGCTCAGGTGCCAGCACCCAACCCGCCCATGAGTGTCATGGACCT
>DATGJV010000509.1:0-4454 GCA_035295005.1 Ktedonobacteraceae bacterium
GAGCGACCCATTAGACAGAATCTTGAAGGAGTTGAATGTCCCACTGCCGTCATCGCTGGCGAAGACGCACTTGTGATCGGACGAAATGGCAATCTGGTTGCCGCCGTAACCACTTCCACCCCCGACGCCACCGGTGGCGTAGGGCGAGCCGGGAAGAGGAGTGAGTCCACCACTGGCGAGTTTATAGCCGCTCACGCTATTCGGCGAAGAGCCATTGTTGACGTAGACATAATGGGTACCGGTTATGTCTGCCGAAAATGCTGCACCGACTGCGGGGTGGGTCTTGCTGATTCCATGAGCAGGTGTTCCACCGTTACCTGCTGCATCGGGTCTGGTAGCGGCACTGACCGGACTGGCAAATAAGGCAAAGACGATGAGGATGCTTGTGAACACGCTAAAGGCTAGCGAACCGACGAGTTGTGTAATACGACGTTGCACGGTCAAAATCCTTTCTGGCACATTCTTAAACGAGCGAATGTCATGCATGTCTGTATGGACAAACTTTCATCGGGTGTTTCTGGGTAATGCATGGTGTAGTAGCTACTCTTCAATGAGTAAAGTTGCACAACAAAGGGTATGGAAACCGCATGTGTGAAAATATAGCTGGCGTGCTACCCTGTGCTTACCTGTTATTCCCCCTGCTCATAGTATATGCAAGTTTGCCTCTTTTGTCACTACTACGAAGCATGAAATACGACGCTTGCAAATTATCACTGGAGAATCAGTGACAAATGTCATTCCTATCTCATGATAGTCTTCACTACCAGCAACACGCCCTCAACCGTATACTTGAACCATGAACAGTGAGAACAATTTGACAAATGAGTTCATATAGTTCTCACAAATGGCAAAAATGTATCTAGATAAACGCCTGGCTTCGTTGTAAAATAGAGCAGAAAGTCAGACTGTGGAATATCCTGAGCAAGAAACAGGGAGAGAATAAAGAGTTGGAACATATGCAGAGAAGCAACTCAAATGAGGCAAGAGAATCCTCGTTAGCTGAGGGGCGCTCTCCCTATCTCCTGTGGATGATCTGGGTGGTATGGACACCGCTCATGATTCCTGCCATTGTAATCCTATTCCAGGCTCATCTTCCTTTGCCACATCTCATCGCCGCGCTCGTTGGAGTCGTCCTCTTCTTCGTTATTTACCTTTGGGGGGCATGGCGCAGGGCGCAATACCTGGTCTCCGTACCGTCACCTGCAAAAAATGCGGATGCTTCGACGTGGGTAGTAATTGTCGTTTTGACCATGTTAAGTATTATTCTCATGCTGCTTGGTCCGGGATATGGATGGCAAGAACTGTTTTATTATACAAGCGGTTACATAGGCGGAGCCCTCTCGCTCCGACGGGCAATACCTGTGGCTGTTGTGATTACGCTGCTCGCTATGGCAGTTAGTTGGTATACTGGTTCTGGTTTGCTTGATCTTGTGCAAACGGTTGTGTTCGTTTCAGCGATCATTTTTATTATGAAAAGCATGCTCTGGTCAATTACGACGAGCTGGGAATTGAATGCCGCACGGAAAGAAATCTCACGCCTGGCTGTGGAGACCGAGCGGTTGCGCATTGCACGAGACTTGCATGATTTGTTGGGCCATAACCTTTCGCTCATTGCGCTGAAAAGTGAGCTTGCCGGGCGATTGGTAAAAGCGGCACCGGAACGGGCGGTCGCCGAAATTGGCGATGTGGAGAACGTGGCACGAACGACACTGCAAGAGGTACGTGAGGCTGTTGCCAGTTACCGACAACCCACACTCGCGAGCGAACTGCACGCGGCACGGGAAATTTTGACAGCAGCAGGTGTGGCCTATCACTATGAAGGTGACGAGAACATGATAGGTACCTTGCCATCGGCAATTGAAGGTGTTCTCGCGTGGGCTGTGCGTGAAGGCGTGACGAATGTTATCCGGCACAGTCGCGCACGTCAGTGTACTATTCGGGCGGCACGAGTCAAAGAGACCGCCTTTATTGAAATTGCTGATGATGGAGTAGGCTCCGATAGCAGTTCTGACAGGCAGGGCAATGGTTTGCGCGGACTTGCTGAACGAGTGGCAGCACTTGGTGGGCAATGTGAAACTGGTTCTGGTAGCGCAGGTGGCTTTCGCATTGTTGTTACGATGCCACTTGTACAGAGAAACCCTCACGTGGAAATAACCAGTGTTTCCTCGGCTTCATATATGGCCCAGGTGACAGCGCGTACTGATGGCAGTGCGGAGAGGAGTAAACAGGCATGATACGTGTATTGCTGGCAGAGGATCAGGCGATGGTACGGGGTGCTATCGCGGCCTTGCTAACATTGGAGGGCGATATTGAAATCATCGCCGAGGTTGGCCGAGGGGATGAGGTGGTGTCTGCGGCGCTCAACACCCATCCAGATGTGGCTTTATTGGATATTGAAATGCCAGGGTGTGACGGTATTACTGCTGCTGCCGCGTTGCATGCACAGATGCCTTCGTGTCGTGTACTAATACTGACGACATTTGGGCGTCCAGGTTATCTACGACAGGCAATGGAGAGTGGAGTCGTTGGGTTTCTTCTCAAGGACGCGCCAGCGGCACAACTCGCGACCGCTATTCGGCGAGCTGTTGCCGGTGAACGGATTGTTGACCCCACGCTGGCAATGGCGGCTCTTAGTGAGGGCAATAATCCGCTTACCAGACAGGAACGCACGGTTCTGGCAGCTGCCACGCGGGGAGCGAGCAATGCTGAGATTGCCACATCCCTCTTTCTTTCGGAAGGCACTGTGCGTAACTACCTCTCGGTTGCCATCCAGAAACTGGGTGCGCATAATCGGATTGAGGCGGCGCACATCGCAGAGCAGAAGGGCTGGCTCTAAAACTTGTCTTGCAGCAAAAGAAAGGATCAGTAGGGGTTGTACAAACCAGGTGAACGAGTCAAACTAAATCTGCTCTGTCTCTTGCTCTTCCTCATGATTGGTATTCTTGCCTTTACTGCTGTGAATACTTTTGAGGCGGTGCAAAATCTTCGTGAGCAATACAGTGACGTCAAGTCGGGTGACGTGAGTACGATTCATCCCTGGATGACCATTTATGTGGTTTCTCATATCTACAATGTGCCTGAAGACTATCTGTATCACTCGTTGCAACTCAATTATCCAAATGGATATCGCCATACGACGCTCTATGAACTTGCCACTCATAAACGACAAACGGTGAATCAGGTGATACATATCATCCAATCTGCCATTTTGACGTACCGGAAAGCACACCCTAAATCTTTAACGCCAGCCGCGGGACTGCAGCGCGACAGAAAACCACTTGCACCGACGCCAGGGAGGATGCACTATTGAACGCTTTCTTTCTCAGTGCGTTGCAGCATTACGGCTACCCGGCACTCTGGTTGATCGTGTTTGTTGCAGCCGCAGGAGCGCCCATTTCGGGTTCACTCCTCCTCTTTGCCGCCGGCGCGTTTGCTGCATTTGGCGATTTCAATATCGCTATCTTGTTTCTGGTTGCGTTGAGCGCAGCAGTCATGGGGGATAATCTTGGGTATTATATTGGTCGTCGCATTGGCAGCCCACTGTTGGCCTGGTTTGAGCGACAAAAACACTTTCGCATCTTCTCATCGCAGACGCTGACACGCGGCCTTGAATATTTCAGACGCAGGGCGGGATGGGCAATTTTTGTGACCAGGTTTCTTATAGTCGTACTGGGCGGAGCAATAAACTTCCTGGCGGGTGTAGAACAATACCCATACCGTAAATTTTTGTTCTGGGATATTTGCGGGCAAATTCTAGGGGCGGTCATTACTCTTGGTCTGGGATATATCTCGGCGGAAAGCTGGGAGGAGGTGGCAAGTCTATTCGGTGCATTTTCCAGCTTTCTTCTGGCCTTTCTGGTCGCGAGTGGTGTTGTGATTGTACTGGTAAGAAAGATACGCCAGCGCAAACGCGCTAAAGCAGTTGAGGCAAAGGTGAACGAGCTACTGCAATCACAACATGTAGTAAGTAAAGCCGGGCAAAACACTGGTCCATTACCTGTTTCTGATTAGGCAGTAAACAATGAAGACAGAGAAACCCACTATTTTGATTCTGACTACCAATACCGGAGGTGGGCATCTGAATCTCTCGCAGTCACTAAAGGGTCTTCTTGAAACACACTATGATGTTGTTATTGTCAATCCGCAGTCCGAAATGGTGGCTCGTAGTTATGCCTTCGTCAGTCGGTATTTTTTGCCTTTTTTAAACTGGCAATATAGCATCACAGACTCTGCATTTGCCTCCCTCTGGCTGCAACGTGTACTGACAGTATTTAGCCAGGAACGCTTACCAGATATCATTGAACAAGTTCAACCTCAGCTTATCATCACGACTCATGCTATGTTAGCTTACGCAACTGCTCGTGCGAATGAACGTCTGCAAAAACGTGTTCCACTGGTCTTTCAACTCACGGACCTGGGGCAGGTACACATGACATGGTTCACGGAGAAACAGG
>DATGJV010000510.1:0-2809 GCA_035295005.1 Ktedonobacteraceae bacterium
GTCCAATTTGATCCGAAAAAGGCAGTTGGCCTTGATGGTGCGCTCAAAGAACTCTTGCTCCAGCCATTTGGTCCGATTTTGCTGGTCATCGTGGCGCTCGGCCTCATCGCCTATGGCCTCTATTCGTTCGCCGAGGCACGCTACCGCCGCATTGGCCGGTAATGTAGTCGTCAGAGCAAAAGAACAGATAGCTTACTTTGCAAGCTATCTGTTCTTTTGCTCTGACGACTATTACTTTACTGCTGCCTGTTGAATGGCAATGCCAAAGGCTCCGGGCAACATAATACCTCTCGCTAGCTCACCTGAATTGAGCGAAAACATGCGCGAGAGGGTTGTCCCGTCGTTGAGATAGAAGACAATGAAGT
Source organism: Ktedonobacteraceae bacterium (assembly GCA_035295005.1). Taxonomy (GTDB): domain Bacteria; phylum Chloroflexota; class Ktedonobacteria; order Ktedonobacterales; family Ktedonobacteraceae; genus DATGJV01. The sequence goes on from DATGJV010000510.1 coordinate 366, forward strand.
ACCGCGTCCCGTCACCGCCGTTAAATTGCTGATTCACGGGTGCTGTCAGCACCATATTGACCAGTGAAGTCACCTGTCGGGGGTCTTTCATCGCGCCCAACTGCAGTGTGCCATTCTGCGCACTGTTCACGCCTATGTAGCGCACTTTGCCAGCAATATCCATCAGATCGCTGCCGTGCTTCGCCATTGGATTGGTATCGGCCTCGAATAAAACAAGCGTTTTATCCTGGTACGCGGCCAATCGAAATGTGGAACGATAGCCTTTGACGGTGTAGACTATGGTGCCAGGATTGAGAAAAGCGGCGTCACCATCCTTACTGCGGTAGTTGGGATCATTAACATTGCCCTCAAGTTTGAACTTCACCTGCGCGAATTTCGTGCCAAGCAAAGCAGGCGCAATATGCTGGGAATCCGCAATATAGGTAATGCCTTGAAAACGAATGAAGTTGACCCAATCTATTTGCACACCTGTCCCTCCTCCTGCACCGATTGCTTCAGAGCCGCAGCTTACCATACCTGTAAGTGATAAAAGCAGATAACATATAGAGGTAATGGTAATGTGACTAATTTTTTTATGGACATTGTTTGTACGCTCCAGTTCCCTATAATATCTGATAAATGAAATAATCAGATTGTAGTAGGGACGTTGGTGAGAGGGGTTTTGTTCCGTGAATGGTGTGCATTTGTGTAGGGCCAGGGCACCCGCAAGGGGCATTCCCCTTGCGGGTGCCCTGGCCCTTTGCTCAACGAAAAAATGAAACACACCCTGGAGTGAATAATGTATTTTCTTTTTACGGAGAGTATGCTATACTATCTTCATGCTGACGTAGCTCAGTGGATAGAGCGTCCGCCTCCGGAGCGGAAGGTCGCGGGTTCAAGTCCCACCGTCAGTATTATAGCTCATAGTCAGCCTCTCAAAGAATTCCTGCACTTCACAAAATCCTTTTCATGCCGATTACATGTTTCAGGTGGCTTCTTTCCCCTGCCACCTGGAACATGTAGCTTACATTACAGTGAATGCCACCCTTCCCACAGCCAAAGTAATCCACAAATTTTTGCCTTCCATTTCGTATGTGATTACAACGTTTTTATGTAACATTTGGCCGGTTGCTGGCAACAGGAAATGGCATCATTGTTCACAATGAGGAGCGACAACTTATGGACTACAGGACAAACGGTGAAATAGTTTCGATGCAGCAGGCTGACCAGTTCCAGCCGGGACGCAGCGCGTATGAATGTGGCTTCTTCGGCGTGATGATGGCCCGTTCAATGGCTCCGGTCGGTCAACCTCCAACACTGTCAGCACAACAAATTGTGGCTCAGGCTGAAGCTGCCTATGCCCGCTACGATGGCAATAACTCAGCCGCAAATGAAAGTGGCATGTCGTTGCAACAACTCTATGATCTGCTGCAAGAAGTAGGCTTCCACTGGCAAACTATTGCCATGAACGCGGATACTATCCGTGCCTGGGTGCATGCGGGCTATCCCGTGATTGTGGCGGTCGCCGAATCAAGCGTGCATGACCTGGCGCTGAGTGGTGCTGTTCCCTATCCCTGGAACCCGGTCGGTAATCACATTATTGTCATTACCGGGGTGGATGCTAACAACAATTTTCTGGTACGCGACTCGGCCAATATCGCGCCGAATGGTGTGCTACGGCCCGGCCCGCGGACCTACGATGCCAGTCAGCTGTGTTTTGTCTCGGCGACAGCCGTTGTACCACCCTGGAAAGCTCGTCCCGACGCCAGTTTTGACCCAGGAAAGGAAGCAATGATGATTGATCTGACTAATGTTAATGTGGCCTTTTACTTTGAAAACGATGGCGGCACCTGGAAATGCAAGCAGACCGGGTTCTCGATTCATGGTGGTATCCTCCAGTTCTATCAAAGCTTTGGCGGCGATGCGCTGTGTGGTCTGACTTACCTGGGGTTGCCGCTCTCCAATGAAATCGCCTTTGCGCAGGGCAAGCCGATGGTCAAACAGTACTTTGAGCGCGGCGTGGTCGCCTATGACCCTCAGCATCAGGAGGATGATCCGCCGCTGGCGCATGACGTATACCTCATGCATGTGCATGAGCAGTTCTATGACCAGCAGCAAACGCTGATTGCTCAGCTTCAGCAACAACTGAACGACTTGCAGCGCCTGGTACCACAAACGAATACTGATAGTACAACCAGTGCGAACACGCCTTCGCATCCAATGGGCTAAATTGATCAGAATAGACGAAAAGGATTTTCGACAATGACTGAAACACAAATTCTTACCATTATTACCGCCCTTACACCTCTGTACCCGTTTTTGTTCGCGCTCGCCGCTGCCCTGTTCAAATGGTTATTGACAAAGTTACCAAAAGACCGGCAGACGGAGATTAACCAGGTCATACAGACCGTAGTGCAAGGCGTAGAGCAGAGCGGAGCAGGTAAATCGGGGCCAGAGAAAAAGCA
>DATGJV010000511.1:0-5054 GCA_035295005.1 Ktedonobacteraceae bacterium
GGGTGGTTTAACGCGGCGGCTGCACGCGCTTCGCGCTCAAATCGTTGCAAAAATTCGTTGTCATTCTGGTTATGTAACGGCAGCGTTTTTATTGCCACCTGCCGGTGCAGTGCAGGGTCTTCACCAAGCCATACCTCGCCCATGCCGCCAACACCGATGCGCCGCACCAATTGGTAGCGCCCCAGTACCAGTTGCGCCATATGTTGCACAGAGTTACCATCATTCATATAATTCATTGCCCTTACATCAGATTTTAACGAGAGTTGGATGAGACCTATTGAAGAAAAAAGTCTCTGAAGAATGCTCTACAGCTTTTCGCCTTTACTATTGCACAGGGCAGGTTGTTTTGCAAATTGCCTGTAAGCAATAGGGTGGTAGTACTATGTGGGCGATTTGTTCGATGTAGTTGTAGTACGTCTCAATGCTGGTATGAATCTAGTGGGTCAGGGAATTCTTTTTCCGCCATATCTTCCAGGCGCTGCTCGTTGAAGCGTACAAAAATGAGAAAGGCAATCGTGATAATTACGGCCAGAATGATAGTGATGGTGCCAATAGGTCCGGTGAAACGCTGGATATTTTTGCCCAGGAAATAGCCGCCCAGGCCGTAGATGGTTGCCCATACTACGCCACCAAGTGCATTGAAAACGAGAAAACGCGGCCATGTCATGCGGTTGGTGCCGGCAAGAAATGCTGCGAGGGCGCGTAGGACTGCGACAAAACGTCCGAAGAAGACTACTTTTCCCCCATGTTTCTTGAACAAATACTGTCCAAGCTTCAACTTGCGTTCATTGAGCAGGATGTAGCGTCCGTAGCGGCGTAGCAGACGGTACCCACCCTCGCGTCCAACAAAAAAGCCGATATTATCTCCTATAATCGCACCTGCGGCGGCGGCGACAATGACAAACGGGATGAACAATTGGTGAGTGGTACCGGCAAAAATGGCAGCAACAAGCAGCATCGTCTCACCTGGGAAAGGAATTCCTATGCTTTCAATAGAGACGAAAACCAGGACTGCCCAATAACCGTAGACGTGAAGCAGGTGTGTCAATTCCGAAGCCGCGATTTGCATGTGCTATTCGTGCTTTCTCATGAAAATTGCCTGTGTAAAACTTTAATACGAGATGGTGGACGCGATTATTACCTCTCCCCCGGAGAGGGTGCGCTCCCTACAGCCACAATATATACAAATTGCCTCTATCCACCCGGTTAACTTCTCTGGATTGCCACTTTGTTTTGCGTTAATGCCGCGCTGGCAATGCCGCCCAGGAAGCAAATTGTTCCAATTGCAATAGTTGTGTATGCCTCGTGTTGATATCCATCCACTGTTAAAAGATGACAACCGATAATACAGGCAACGATGCCTGCTGAGGCGGCTATCCCCAGTTCTATTACACTAAAACAAGCCGCTATACGCGCCATTGGCTGAGCCACAATTGCGCCTACAATACCGACTAACAGGATAATAATACCACCGGCAATACATGCGTAGCCGCGCTGTTGATCCTGTATCGAATGATACGTGAGGTAGTTCACTCCCACTGTCATGGTGACTATGGCAAAAGCCATGACGCCGTAAAAGATAGCTACTTTAAACTTAGCCTGTGGTGTGATGATCCCTGCAATACCTCCTATGAGACCGGCTGCACCGGGACAGAGGAATATATATGCTCGCTCATGATATCGCATATAGGTGAGTAGAAATACCCCGAAGGCAAGAATGAGAAATCCCATAACAAGAATGGCGAGAAACAGTTTAGAATGTGCCGTAGGTTTCATGAAATCGAAGGACCTTTCTGCGAAAATTTGTGCCAATCAATATACGCTCGCTTGCTATAAAAGTTGCCCAATCTGTTGAACTTATCCCTGAAGCTATAACGTTCCAACTGTGAAGATAGCAGAGCAATAGCCAATTTTACTAGACATCATCAATAGATCAATCAAAATCAGGAAACAGGCGACCGGATACCCATGAATAGTGTCCGCCATTCATGGGTATCCGGTCGCCTGTTGTTACAATGCCTCCAATCCTGCCTGTGCTACTTGCATATCCTCGCTATAGTGACCGCCGCTCACACCAATCCCGCCAATAATCCCGGCATCGGTTTTGATGGCGTAACCGCCGCCGAAGACAACTAAACGGTCAGTTTTCACAATGCCATGCAATAGTGGCGGGTCGTTCTTGATAAAATCGTACCATTCATGCGTAGCCAGGCCCCCAAAGCTAATCGCGGTATACGCTTTGTCTTGCGCAATTTGTACGCTCAAAAGTGCTGCACCATCCATCCGACGAAACGCTTTGAGCGTCCCATCTGAATCGCAAACGGCAATGCACATCGCCTTGCCCATCTCACGGGACTTTGCCTCTGCCGCCTGAATCATCCGTTCGGCTGCCTCAAGGGTGATACTGGACTTCTGGAAAGTGTTTTCTGCCATAGAAACGATTCCTTTCTGCATCTGCTAGAAATAAAAGTGAAATACGTATTTATTGGTTAACGCCGTAATGACGTTCCAATGCCTGGATAGCTGGCAATCCGATAAGGTCGGTGAACTGAGAAAAGCTCACCATCTGTGAATGAAACGAGGTCGGTGTCTGGCCTTGCCGCAATACGTCTAACAATGCCAGCATAGCGTGGGTCGCGGCGAACAGGGTGCTGACTGGATAGATAACGAGCTTGAAACCAAGAGTCCGAATCTCGTCCAATGGCAACATAGGCGTTTTGCCGCCATCGGCCCAGTTGAACAGGAGTGGTACAGTGGGAAATGCCTGTTTGATGGCACGGAGTTCTTCGATTGTGCGTGGTGCCTCGATGAAAAGCATATCGGCACCCGCTTCATAATAGGCCTGCCCACGCCTTAGCGCATCTTCGAGACCGTAAACGGCATTGGCATCGGTGCGTACTATTATCACGAAATCTGGGTCCTGACGAGCATCAACCGCGGCTCGCACTTTTTGTACCATCTCGTCCATCGGGATGACTTGTTTCCCCTCCATGTGACCGCATTTCTTAGGTGATATCTGGTCCTCGATATGCAGAGCAGCGACGCCCGCACACTCATATTCTCGAATAGTGCGTTGCACATTAATAGGATTCCCATAGCCAGTATCGGCATCGGCAATCAGTGGAATAGCGCCAGTAACGGAGGCAAGTGCGGCAGCCCGGCTTACCATTTCACTCAAGGTGAGCAGCCCAACGTCGGGTTGACCAAGTACGCTGGCGGTTGTACCAAAGCCCGTCATGTAGACGGCGGGAAAGCCTGCCTCAGCAATAAGACGTGCGCTCAAGGCATCGTATGCGCCTGGGGCAACGATCATATCTGGTGCCGCCAGAAGTTCGCGCAAACGTGTTGTGGTACGCATGCTGTTGCCTGTCCTTTCTATTCTGGTACGATCACTCGTAACCGTTGCTCTGCGATACGTACATGGGCCGGTGTCTGACCGCGCACTTCGCCATCAAGTGTGACATCCCGTGGGTCTGCGTGCGTAGTAATAGTGACCCCTTGCGCCTGTAAATGGTGAATACCGGGGATACCGGTCAACTCCGCGGGATGATGAATAAAGGCCGTTTCCCGCTCTTTTTGCTGAAATGTGGCTGATGGTGCTGCTGGTTGTGTTTGTTGTTTCTGGCTAAATTGCTGGTTGAACAAACGCGAAATGTCGGCGCTAAGATTGCCGATCTCAAAGTCATGCAGAACAACAATATCGAGCAGGCGGTCTTCCATACTCGATTGTGGCAACGATAATTGCCACTGGCCGCCAAAAATGGGAGCGTTGATCACTGCGACCTGCAGCGCACGACAATACAATGGTGTATGTTCTATGTCTGCTTGCGAAAGTTGTCTGTGTTGCCAGCCTCGTGTTGCGGGTATTGCCAGTCCCTCAAAATGCAATTCCACGTCGAGTGGGTCATGATTCTTCAATACTTCCAGTGCCGCGATTGGGTAGGTCATGCGTCCATAACGCTGTCGCGTTGCCACATTGGTAGCCAGTCGGGAAAACTCGACGTTGAGGCCGACCGTTAACGCATGGGCAAAATATCCGTGCCTTTGTGAGGGAACGTGGTCTAGTACTGGTCCCGATTGCTTCTTACTGGCGGTATGTATGGCCTGTTCCGCCGGTTGGGCAACGCCAATATCAACCTCTTGCTCGGCACCTCTGGCAATAACATTCGCCGCCTCTTGCAGCGTTTGTGGAATATGCAAGGTGCGAGCAATATCGTTTGATGTGCCGAGTGGCAGTATGCCAAGAGGCAATGTACTTTCGGCGATATGCGTAATGACGCCGCCTATCAAACCATCGCCACCTGCTGCGATAGCTATATTGATGCCCTGTTCCTGCCACTGCGAACCCTGCGCCGGGAGTTTATCCAGTTCTGAAATGGGCAGAACATGGGCAATATGTAGTTCAGTTGCCTCTAGATGGGCCAGGGCTTCCGCGAGTTGCGCTGACCTGCCCGAATGGGGGCTATGTATCACGATGACATTGCGTGTCTTTTGCAAAATGGTTGCTCGTCCTTTATATGATTTGCTCTCTCCAGTTGCAGTATAGCGTACAATTTATAGCGGTTGCAAATGTTGGGAGAAATATCAGTGAGCCTGAAATATATGCGTACTTTCTGGAAACGAGCGGCCAGCTTAAAAAACGTCAAAACACCTGCAAAAGACATCCTTTACGGACACATTTTGCAGGCGTCGTGTTTCGTTATCGTGCTGGCAATTGCGACTCGAAACGTGATCCGCTTTGCGGAGGGACAACATGTCTCTCTGGCTGCGCTGGTTGCTGTGATTGTTCTGGTTGTATAGTGCTGGAAAATCGTGAGCCGATCACCGGACGTGCTTCGTAGTCGTTTGCTGTAGTGGCATCCTCTCCCGCGTGGACACCGAAACCGCTCAGGATGGGTGTAAGTACGACGCACAAGATCACATTGATAATCAGAGCAGCAACGGCGATATAGGTGGGAATCACCACTGGACCAAATGGGATTGGATAGACCGATGCCAGGTTGTTTGAGAAGAACATCCAGGTTCCGCTGAGTAGTCCGCCTATCAAGCCGATA
>DATGJV010000512.1:0-3791 GCA_035295005.1 Ktedonobacteraceae bacterium
AAGAGTCTAAGATAACGTAGACAAAGATGACAAGGGAGAAAAATCTATGTCCAGCACTGAATTTGACCCCAACAACAAAAGCGAGATAGCGCGTATGCGCTGGCTGATTGAGCGCAACTGTGAAGCTTTGCTGCGTGTCAGCAACGATGCTGGGTTTTCGGCGAAACATGAGACGATTCGCAAACGCTATACGGCTTTTGGCAAGCGTGAGGAGCAACTGGCAAAGATTGTGGGCGCGGAGAAGGCCAACCAGATCGCTTATGGTATCTATAACGAGGTCATGAACCGGGCAGATGAGGAAGGATAACGGGAAATGATAGAGGATATAAAGGGTGTAGGAGAGGACGCGGAGGACAGGCTTGCACACTACGAGGCCCTTATCTTGCGGCGCGAACGTTATACAACGGATGCTCAGTACAAACGCGGCGTGGAATGGTGGATGTTCTACACGCGCAACGGGTGTAATACACTGAGACAATTGCTGCACAATCCCGATCTTGCAGACCAGTACGAGGAAATACGCGCTTTGCTGGAAAAACGGGTGGCGCGACTAAAAAATTTGCAACGTATTGTGGGTGAAGATTCAGATTTGACTTGACGCCCTCGATATTTCATTGTATAGTGTGTATAACCAAATAATTTGGATAGGCCATCTATAGAATAGATCAGGTTACATTGATGTCAAAGGAAATAAACCGTTGTGACAGAAAGGAGTAACACGATGAACAGGGAACATGCTGAACATGAGGTGGAACGCCTGGCGGACGCCTGGACCACTGCCGAATTAAGCGGGGATACCGCTTTCCTTGATAACATGTTAGCGGATGATTTTGTCGGCATAGGACCTCTCGGCTTCATGCTGATCAAACAGGAGTGGCTCGCACGGCATCAATCTGGAGACCTGAAGTATGAATCTATCAGTCTGGACGAGGCCAGAGTACGAGTATATAACGATGCCGCCATCTTGACCGGCCGTCAAGCGCAGAATGCAGCTTATCGCGGCAACAGCATTCCAGGGCAGTTCCGCATTACACTGGTGTTTGTCCAACAAGGACAATGGCGACTTGCCAATTTGCAATTGAGTACCATTGGTCAACCACCCAATTTCACGAGGGCATAGTTCTCGTATACTGCGAAGCTAATATACCTTGCCGAGTTTTTCTGGTTTTGAGGTGCTGGCACAAGCAACAAGAAGCCCTTCCGGCACGCCGGAAGGGCTTCTTGTTGCTTGTGTTTTCACTACTACGCGACTTGCTTGACTTCTTGCTCCTGGGCTTCGACGACGATTTCGCCATCTTGCTCGGTCAGCACCGCTGTGGTACCGGCGGCGATATCACCGGCGAGCAGAGCATCCGCGAGGGCATCGTCAACGTAGGACTGGATGGCGCGGCGCAATGGACGCGCACCGTACTCCTCGTCGAACCCTTCGCGCAACAACAGGTCACGCGCCGCATCGGTAACATCCAGAGCGATATGCTGTTCGCTCAAGCGTATACGCACTTGCTCCAGCAGCAGGTCTACGATACGATAGAGTTCCGACTTGCCCAGCGAGTGGAAGACCACGATCTGGTCAATACGGTTGATGAACTCAGGACGGAACATCTGCTTGAGACCTTCCATCGCCTTTGAGCGCATCACTTCGTGCTGCTCATTGCGAGACTCTTCACCCTTGTGAGTGGAGAAACCGATACGTACCGCACGTTTGAGTTCCGCACTGCCGGCGTTGCTGGTCATAATCACGACGGTATTCTTGAAGTCCACCGTGCGACCCTGACCATCGGTCAAACGACCATCGTCCATGATTTGCAGGAGGGCGTTGAACACCTCTGGATGCGCCTTCTCAACCTCGTCCAGCAGAATGACACTGTACGGGCGGCGGCGTACCTGCTCGGTCAACTGTCCACCCTCGTCGTAGCCGACGTATCCAGGAGGGCTACCGAACAGACGGGCAACGGTATGCGGCTCCATGTACTCCGACATGTCGAGGCGAATCATGTTCTCCTCGCCACCGAAAAGTTCGGTCGCCAGAGCCTTCGCAAGCTCCGTCTTACCAACACCGGTTGGGCCGAGGAACAGGAAGGAACCAATTGGACGTTTGGGGTCCTTCAAGCCCGCTCGCGAACGACGGATGGCACGCGCAACGGCGCTAATCGCCTCGTCCTGCCCGATGACATGCTTACGCAGGTCATCTTCCAGGTTGCGCAGGTTTTGCCGCTCGCTCTCCAACATCTGGCTCACGGGAACGCCCGTCCAGTTCTCCACCACCTGCGCGATATACTCAGGTGTGACAAGCAAGGTAAAGCCGTCTTTGGCCTCGGCACGAGCCTTTTCCAGGTTTGTTTGCGTTACCAGCTCTTGCTGGCGCAACATGGCGGCATGCTCATAGTCCTCGGCGTTCGCGGCAGCTTCCTTCTTGCTCTGGATATCGGATAGTTCTTTCTCCAGGTCTGCTATCAGGGTTGGGCTGACAATGCCCTGTTCCATTGCCTCCAGCCGTAAAGCTGAACCGGCTTCGTCCATCACGTCAATGGCTTTGTCGGGCAGGAAGCGGTCGTTGATGTAGCGGTCGGACAGCTTGACAGCAGCCTCAACAGCCTCATCGGTGATATTGACGCCGTGGTGCATTTCATAATTGCCACGCACCGTGCGTAACATCGTGATCGCCTCTTCAACCGAAGGCTCATCTACCATGACGGGCTGGAAACGACGCTCCAACGCGGCATCTTTTTCAATATGTTTGCGATATTCGTCAAGGGTTGTCGCGCCAATGCAGTGCAATTCGCCACGCGCCAGGGCAGGTTTCAGCATGTCACTGGCTCCGACAGCGCCTTCAGCAGCGCCGGCGCCTACCACGGTATGCAATTCGTCAATGAAGACAATGATATCGGGCGACTCGCGCAACTCTTCCAGAATGGATTTGATGCGCTGCTCGAATTGACCACGGAACATAGCACCTGCTACCATACCGCCGATATTCAGCGAGACGATACGCTTTTTGCGCAATGTTGTTGGCACATTGCCTTCGTTGATACGGCGGGCAAGTCCTTCAACAATCGCAGTCTTACCAACGCCAGGCTCACCAATCAACACAGGGTTGTTCTTCTGACGACGCCCCAGCACTGTAACCACACGTTTCAATTCGCGCTGGCGACCTGCCGCCGGGTCGAGTTTGCCTTCCGCCGCTTCGGCGGTAAGGTCGCGCCCAAACTGATCTAACGTCGGTGTTTTACTATTGTTAGCTTGCCGCGTAGCGGTCGCCGTGTTGGCACCACCGGCAGCAGAGGCGGAATTATTGTTGTTAGGAACAAAACCGAAGGGAGTACCTGATGTTCCTGGTGTGCCTTGCATTCCTTGACCATCAAAGCCGCCCATCTGGCCCATCGCGCTCATCAGTTCATCAACGCATGACTGGCACAGGTAATGCTCTTCACGCTGGCCGTTGACGATCTGGTCTACACGCACGCGGGCGGGGTTCTTTTGACAACGTTCACATCTTTTCATAAAGGTTATGTCCTTCTATGGATGCCAGCTATGTACACCGGCTATGTATACTATCTAGCATACCAACTACGGAAACTAGCCCACATCGCAGGTTTTTAGCAATGTCACGAGTTGACTGCTAAGATTATACCATCGAATTTCTTCGTTGTCTAGCACTCTGGCACAGTGATTGCTAATTCATAGATGATAACATGCCAGCCAGGGATGTTATTCCAATTGTTCGGTAGATTTGGGGGGTTCTTGAAAATGACTGTAGGGGCCGATTGATCGCGCCCACCGCCGATTCATCG
>DATGJV010000513.1:0-2095 GCA_035295005.1 Ktedonobacteraceae bacterium
ATCTTTATGAGACAATGGGGAAAACACATATGCATCTCTCGAAATGAAAGCAACGGTCATAATGACTACAACAACGCCGCGGCCTGATATTAGGCAAGTTGATACTGGAGCTGTCCCTTCAACGGTTGGTCGCACCTTTCAGGGCTGGTTTCTCATAGCGATGGTTTTTGTCGCGGGTGCCTGTTCGCTCGCGGTGGAATTGACAGCTTCGCGCTTACTGGCACCCTATTTTGGTACATCACTATTTGTCTGGGCCAATTTGATTGGTCTCATTCTGCTCTATCTGACTATCGGCTATTATGCTGGCGGAAGGCTCGCTGACCGCTATCCACGACCGGCTGTTCTCTACCTGCTTACCGGGATTGCCGCATTGCTCGTTGCGTGTATTCCTGTACTCGCGGGTTCCATCCTGGCATGGTCGCTCACGGTCTTCGGTAACCTCTCGCTCGGCGTCTTCTATGGTTCGCTTGTCGCGGTAATCCTGCTGTTTGCCTTGCCAATGATCCTGCTCGGTTGTGTCTCACCCTATGCGATACGCTTGCGCGTCGAGCAGTTGGGAAAATCAGGTCGCACTGCCGGGCAGCTCTATGCGATTTCAACGGCGGGTAGCATCGTTGGCACGTTTCTACCTGTGCTGGTTCTTATGCCGGATATCGGCACGAGGCTGACATTTTTCGCGTTCGCCATTACTCTGCTGGTCATGTCTCTGATTGGTCTGCTAATCAGTCTACTAACCAGTCGCACTGGCAATACGCACACATCTAAAAAGGAGCTTTCTCATGAAACCACTGGACTTGAGCAACATGCGGGTCGTTGACCTCTCGCAAAACTGGGATATGCACACACCTGGCTTTGCCACATACGAGGGGCCAACGATTAAATGGATCAAGCGTGTCGCCTTCGATAAGGTTGGCGGACAACATATTTCGTCTACACTGCATGTCGGCACGCATCTTGACGCACCGCTGCACTTTATCACCAACGGGCAGGATATTGGCAGTATTCCGCTGGATAAACTGGTCGGCCCAGGCGTGGTTGTTGACCTGGAAGGTCTCGGCATTGGCGACTATGATATTTATACCTCAGCCCATTTCGAGGAATGGGAGCGCAAAACGGGTCTGCGTATCCAGCCCGGCGATATCGTCGTCGTGCATACTGGCTACCACAAATATTATCCCAGCAACTGGTATGGCGAATCTCAGCCCGATGAAACGCGCTATTTCATCAAACATCCCGGCCCCACTCGCGAGTTTGTCAACTGGGTACTGGAGCGGAAAATCTCCTGGTTTGCCATTGATGCCGGTTCGATGGACCACCCGATGAATACCGTTATTCGCAAAGTGCGCCCCGATTTAGCGGCAAAATGCGCCGAAAAGCTCGGCAAACCCCTGGACGAAATCTGGCCCGAAGACGACTTGCAACTGATGCACTATGACATGTTCCCCCACGGCGTCTTTCACGTCGAGAATGCTGGCGGTCAAATTGACGACGTGTTGAACCAGCGCGTCTGGATTGGCTGCTTCCCCTGGAAATTTAGTGGCGGCGAAGCTGCCTTCTGCCGCCTCGTCGCGTTTGTGGGTGAATAATTCATCCTCTGTGAAATAATTACCAGAAGGCGCGTACTTATTAGGAGAAGTTCTTGCATTTCTGGTAATTTTTCACAAATCCAGAAATTTACCACAAACTGTACTTGAATTACTCTGCTATCCCATGTACAATTGACCTGTTCGCAAAATACTTATATCGAACAGTGTAAATACATAAATGTTGACGTTTCCCGAATTCCCTACATCCCGGGGGTTAGAAGTAGTTGAATCGTAGATGTCGTCAATTGTATCATCGGGTAACAGTTTGCCTGCTTACAATAAGTAGAATAACTCGTTACCTCGTCACTACCACAGTGTCGCCTCTGACACAAGATTCTCGTATGAGAAAGTTCTCCTTTTACCTTTGTAATGGGACATTTTCTGTTTTGGAAAGGCAGAATCACATGAGAAGCAAGGTATCGCAGTCACGGCACGGGCCGCAAGCAAAACGTCGTGAATACCATGTTAGTACAATGATCATCGCTTCATTTCTTACTGTTCTTGTTTGT
>DATGJV010000514.1:0-3837 GCA_035295005.1 Ktedonobacteraceae bacterium
TGCTTATTTTAGCCTTTTAACGTAAAAAATTGTGTGGTCGGCGGAGAGGTCTTGGGGGATACTCCCGCTCCCTCTGCTCATCCCATTCCCGAATTAGTCGCTTGATTTTGCACTCGGATATCGCAGTATGATCTGCTTCTAGCGTAACACGCGATGTGGTGAGAACGTTGTTCAAGCAATCACAATCTGCTCACCTGGCTTGAGTGTAGTGTATTGACTCGCGGCTAGCTGGATGGGCGCCCCTCTCTGGGAGACGCAGTATCTTCCTATATCATTGAATGGTCGTGGAGTAGTTGGCTTCGCACCCGTAACCATCACCCCTTCCTTTACACACATTGGCCAGGAAATTCCCTTTTCAGGCCATACCCTCCTGAGACGGTACTGTACTCGCGTCACCAGGTCTATCCTGGCCTTGTCCCTCCACAGCTATGGCCTTCCCGTGGGGATGCACAAGCAAGGGCTGCTGATCGGACTGCAGGCCATCGGTCCCTCCCTGGAAAACCGTACTCCCCTCACCTTCGGAGCGCTGTTCGAGCGAACATTCAGCGGCTTTGTGCCCTGCTGCTTGGGTATCAGGCGTGCATGTGGTACGTTGCATGCATCCACGCTAACCAGCGTTCTCTCGCCTCATCGATGTCGGCCTGATTGTGACCGATTCGTGATTGATGCCGCAGCCACCTCCGCGGGCTTTAGGGTACACTAGAGCCAGTGATATGTCGTGTCGTATGGCGATGCATCTCAGGGCAGCTGAGATGGGCTCATCGCCGCCGACACGATGGCAGCCGAGTGGAGCAAATGAAGCTCCCGATGCTGCTTGCGTGACCACAGGCTGTGGAACCTCAGCAGGAGAAAACGACAAGAGGGGGGCAGGTCGGGTAGATCTATGGTAGTATGGTCTGAAAGGAAAAGATACTGTTCAAACGCATGCTCGTACCACTAGACGGATCAACTCGTGCAGAGCGAGCTCTTCCCGTGGCGGCACGTATTGCAAGGGCCACGGGTGGCTCTATCGTCCTGCTGCAAGCGGCGAGTTTCCCCGTTGACTATGGGCCAGACTTCGCAAGAAATCCATCCTATGCGCAAACAATGCTTGATGACGAACTGGCAACCGCAAAAAAATACCTCACTTCTGTCGCCGATACAGATGATCTCGCAGGGATCAAGACCGAAACGGAGGCAGCCATTGGTACGGCAGCAGAGACAATCCTCACGTATGCACAGGTGAGCAACGTTGACCTGATCATCATGTGCAGTCATGGAGAGACTGGCTTCAACCGCTGGGCATTAGGACGGATGGTTCAGAAAGTAGCACGACATAGTTGCCTGCCAGTGCTTGTCCTGCGCGAGGAGGATCCTGAACCTCTGGAACTGCAGGCAGATGCTACACATCCCCTTCGTGCTTTGGTCGCACTGGATGGGTCCTCGTTAGCTGAGGCGATCCTCATACCTGCAGCCCATCTTGTCGCCGCGCTGGCCGCACCTGCGCAGGGAGCATTGCATCTCACGCGGGTGGTACAACTGCCGACTACTCATCATGGCAAAGAGCGTGATGTCGACCTTGCCGAGCAAGCGCAAGCTGAGGCGGTAGGCTATCTTAGCGCTATAACGGACACCGTGCGTAACGAATTAGCAGCAGAGCTTGGATTAAAGATCACTTCGTCTGTTACAATGAACGAGGATGTGGCGGACACGCTCATTAGGATGGCAGAGTCCGGCGAAGGCAGAGCAACGTTTGAGGTCCAGGGATGGAGCTTGATCGCTTTAGCGACCCATGGGCGAGGTGGCTTACAACGCTGGATAGTAGGCAGCATCACGGAGCGTGTTCTCGCCGGCTCGAAACTTCCACTTCTCATTGTGCGGCCACAGAAGCAGCAACCACCAGTTGCACGTGAGTCAACGGTGGGAGAAACAACAGGGAGATGAGAGAGAGGCCACATGCCTGATTGCGTAAGAGGAAAGAGAACCAAATATGGTCAACTTCGTGAAATCGCCCTGTGACGAGGGCGTGATTCGCTCTGCTCCTGATACGACGCCCAGCACCCCGCACGTTGGGGTGTGGGTCCTTGTCGCAACCATCCTGGGATCAAGCATGGCCTTTATTGATGGTTCTGTCGTCACTGTCGCGCTACCAGTCATCCAGAGTGAGCTGAACGCGACGGCCACTGATGTGCAGTGGATCGTGGAGGCGTACTCGCTCTTTCTCGCAGCTTTGATCCTTGTCGGAGGGGCGCTCGGCGATCACTTTGGACGACGGCGCATCTTTGCCACTGGCATCGCGGTCTTCATCCTTGCCTCAATCTGGTGTGGTCTCTCGCCCAACGTGCTGCAACTGATTCTCGCGCGAGCCGTGCAGGGAATAGGTGGTGCGCTGCTAGTGCCAGGCAGCCTGGCGATCATCAGTGCCTCGACAAGCTCCGAGCAGCGCGGGCGAGCGATTGGCACCTGGTCGGGTTTTACTGCGATCACCTCCGTAGTGGGTCCGGTGCTGGGGGGCGTGTTAGTCCAATATGCCTCCTGGCGCTGGGTCTTCTTTCTCAATGTCCCGTTGGCAGCAATTGTGCTCGGCGTTCTGTTTTGGCGTGTTCCAGAGAGCCGTGATGAAGACGCGTCGAGAAGGCTGGATTGGGGGGGCACGCTGCTCGTGACGCTTGGTTTAGGAGCGCTGGTGTACGGACTGATCCAGGCGGGTTCCCTTGGTTTCGGCAGTCTCATGGTGCTCAGCACGCTGGCTGGTGGCATCGTCGCCCTCAGCGCATTTCTCCTGGTAGAAGCGCGTAGCTCGGCACCGATGGTCCCGCTGACCCTGTTCCGTTCGCCTACCTTTAGCGGGACGAATCTCCTCACACTTTTGCTCTATGGAGCTCTCAGTGGCGTCACCTTCTTCTTCCCCTTCGATTTGATTCAAGTGCAGGGGTATGCTCCCACCTTTGCTGGCGCCGCCTTCGTCCCTTTCATTCTGATCATGTTTCTGCTCTCGCGCTGGGCTGGTGGCTTAGTACACCGCTATGGCGCAAAGCTTCCGCTGGTGGTTGGACCGGTCATCACTGCCATTGGCTTTGCTCTTTTTGCCTTGCCAGGCATCGGAAGCGGCGCGAGCAGCTACTGGACGACCTTTTTCCCAGCGGTGGTCGTGATGGGCGTCGGCATGACCATCACCGTCGCACCGCTCACCACAGCGGTCATGGGTGCGGTGGAGCAGCGCCATGCGGGTATTGCTTCAGGGATCAATAATGCCGTGTCCCGCACAGCCGGGTTACTCGCCATTGCAGTCCTGGGTATCGTGGTCTTCTCCGTCTTCACGAGCAGTCTTGATAGTCACCTGGCAACACTGCATCTCTCACCCAGTGTGCAACATCTCATTGAGATGCAGCGCATCAAGCTGGCTGGCATCGATGTCCCCACGCATGTGAGCGGTGAGGTGCAAGTGGCGCTCAAGAGAGCGATCGGCGAGTCGTTCGTGAGTAGTTTTCGCCTGGTCTCGCTCATTTGCGCGGGGCTGGCTCTGGCGAGTGCACTCAGCGCCTGGTGGTTGGTTGAGGGGAAGAAACCAGAACATGCAGGAAGGACAGCCGAAGAGTCGCAGGCTCCTCCCGGAGGAGCGGATAAACAGGAGCCTCAGATATCCGCGAATTGATCTGGTATGGAGGCGGTTTTGTTACCAGGGTGAGGGACCTGACAGAGAAAATCGTGCCGTGACCTCACATGAACTGACCCGACCACGTGAACGGACGATGCGACGCTTCAAATCGGAAGAGCATGCCCAACGGGTTCTCACTGCTTTTGAACCTCTTCCGAAGCATTTTCGACCAGAACGACGTAGTATGGTCGGGACAACTG
>DATGJV010000515.1:0-4557 GCA_035295005.1 Ktedonobacteraceae bacterium
TGGGATTGGTGCCTCCGCGGGAGGATTGGAGGCATTTATTCAGTTACTTATAAACCTGCCTCCAACTCTAGGGATGGCCTATGTTTTTATCCAGCATATGGATCCGACACACGAGAGCCTCTTGCCGGATATTCTTTCAAGAGTGACGACAATGCCTGTGAGTGAGGTACGGGACAGGCAGGTCGTTGAACTCGATCATGTTTACGTTATCATTCCGAATACCAATTTAACAATAAGCAAGGGCAGATTTGTCCTGCTTCCCCGCGAGTTAGAAAGTGGTCAACACCTCTCTATTGATACGTTCTTGCGTTCTCTTGCCGCCGATCGTCAGCAACTGGCTATCGGGGTCTTGCTTTCAGGAACCGCTTACGATGGCACACACGGACTTGCGGCGATTAAACAGGCGGGTGGCATAACCTTTGCTCAAGATGTGCTAACCGCTAAATATACCATGATGCCACAGAATGCCATCAGCGCCGGGTGTGTGGATGTGGTCTTGCCCCCCGATGCCATTGCAAAAGAATTAGCTGCACGAAGCCTTGCCCTCCATGCGCAAGTTTCTCAGAACATTGCGCCTGATATTCGTGCGATACATGCACAGGAAGAACAGGCATTGACAGAGATTCTGCTGCTGTTGCGTCGTACGACCGGTGTTGATTTTCTTTTATACAAGCGTCCCACTATTCAGCGCCGCCTCCTGAGCCGCATGGCATTGCACAAATCTGAGCAATTCACGGACTATCTGCTCTTTCTACAAAACAATAGCGCCGAAGTAGAGGCTTTGTTCCAGCAAGTACTGATCACTGTTACCAGTTTTTTTCGCGACCCCGCCGCCTTCGACGCCTTGAAGCATACCGTCTTTCCGGCGCTCATACAGGATAGAGCGCCAGAAGAACCGATCAGGGTCTGGGTAATGGGTTGCTCTACCGGCGAGGAGGTTTACTCACTGGCGATAAGCTTGATCGAGTTTCTTGATGAAGTAGCGCCTTCTATTCCTTTTTTGCTTTTTGCCACCGATATCAATGAAATGATCCTCCAGCGAGCCAGGGTCGGCATCTATTCACCGAAGGTTGCAGCCAAAGTTTCATCACAGCGCCTGAGCCGTTTCTTTACTCCGGTGGAGGGCGGCTACCAGGTTTGTAAAACAATTCGTGAACGCTGTGTCTTCGCATTACATAATGTGACGCGGAATCCACCTTTCTCGCGCCTGGACCTGGTAAGTTGCCGGAATGTCCTCATTTACCTGCGACCGGCGTTGCAACAAAAAATCCTGCAAACCTTGCACTATGCGCTGAAATCGCAGGGGTTTCTCATGCTTGGCATCTCAGAAACAGCAGGGGTAGACACGCCTCTTTTCTCACGGATTGATGCTAAAAACAAACTCTATATAAAAAAGAACTCGCACGTCCGCTTTCCTTTCGATATGCCCGCTGGCAAAGGGAAAACAGACACAAAAGCAGACGAGAAGGAAGATAAACCCATGCATGAAGAGGGTGATAGTAGAGAGAACAATGTACAAAGGGAAGCGGACCAGATGCTTCTGGCACACTATGTCCCGGCGAGTGTTGTGATTGACGCGGACATGGAAATTCTCCAGTTCCGCGGACACACCAGCCCCTATCTTGAGCCAGCTTCTGGAAAAGCCAGTTTCAATCTGCTGAGGATGGCTCGTAACGAACTGGGATTGGGCTTGCGCTCCGCTATTTCTGCCGCAAAAAAGAGCGGTCACGCGGTCACAAGAGAGGGGTTACAGATACCCTTCGCTGACAGCGTACACGATGTCACTATAGAAGTCATTCCGCTCAAGGCAAAGTCCAGTGAGCAATTGTATTTGATTGTCTTTACCGACACCTTTCCACGCACTCTGGGGAGAAATGAACTCACTACTGAGCAGCAATCCTTTGCAGAAACAGGCAGACGGGGGAACAAAGACCGCCGGGTGGCCGCACTGGAACGAGAACTCGCAACAACTAAGGTGGAAATGCAGACAATACTTGAAGAGCGTGAGGCCGCTAACGAGGAACTTCAGGCGGCGAATGAAGAGATTCTCTCAAGCAACGAAGAATTGCAAAGTATCAACGAAGAACTGGAAACAACGCAAGAAGAGATTCAAGCTACCAACGAAGAGTTAACCACGCTGAACCAGGAGCTATCAATTCGCAATGAGCAGCTAAACGCGGCACGTGATTATGCTGATGCCATCATAGAGACGGTCCGCGAACCTCTGATCGTGCTGAACGCGGATTTGTGCGTCATGCGTGCCAACACCTCCTTCTATCAAACGTTTCATATGACAGCGAAGGAAACAGAGCAGAAGTACCTGTACAACCTGCAAAATGGACAATGGAAGAATGAGCAGCTACGCACATTTCTGGAAGATATTCTGCCGCAGAACCACTCCTTTAAAGATTTTGAGCTAGACGCCACATTTCCATTTATTGGTCACAGAACAATGTTGCTCAATGCTCGCCGTATCATATATGAGCAAGAGCGTGAGCATCTCATTCTGCTTGCCTTTGAAGATATTACGGAACGAAAAGAACTGGAAGCGCAAAAGGACGCCTTCCTCGGTATGGTCAGTCATGAACTCAAAACACCGGTGACGAGTACCAAAGCGTATGCGCAATTGTTACAAAGGCGCTTTAGCCAGAATGGAGATGAGCCAACGACGAACTCACTTGGTAAAATGAATACGCAACTGGACAGGCTCACCATGCTTATCAATGATTTATTAGATGTAACGAGCATTGAAACAGGAAAACTACAGATACACCCATCGTCATTCGCTATTGATGACCTGGTACGCGAAATCGTCGAGGAGATGCAGCGCACTACGAAAACGCATCATATACTGATCAAAGAAACAGCGCAAAGACAGGTATATAGTGACCAGGAGCGCATCGGTCAGGTACTCACGAATCTGCTTTCCAACGCTATCAAATATGCCCCGCGAACCGAAAAAATTCTGGTGAGAGCAACAGCAAGTGAAGATGCTGGAGGTGTGGTCACCGTGAGTGTACAGGATTTTGGTACAGGTATCCCCCAGGAAAAGCAAGAACAGATATTTAAACGCTTCTTTCGGGTGGAGAGTCCAACGCAGAAAAACATTGGTGGCCTGGGATTAGGACTCTATATTTCAAGTGAGATTATCAAGCAGCTAAAAGGACACTTGAGCGTGGAGAGTACTCCCGGCAAAGGTTCCACGTTTTTCTTTACCATCCCATGTACAACGTCCGAGCAAGAGTAGACCCGGCTTACAAGAAAGAGAACTCTCATGAAGAAAAGAATCGTCGTTGCTGAAGATGACTCCGGAGTTAGTGATGCGCTACAAATGATACTGGAAGACGCGGGTTACGAAGTGGAAACGATAGTTCATGGAACATCTATGTACCGGCTTCGCAATCCTCTGCCTGGGCTACTGTTACTTGATATCTGGTTGGGTGGCACGGATGGACGAGAAATCTGCAAATTTTTAAAGAGTCAGGGAACGACGCAGCACCTGCCCATTATTCTGCTTTCAGCACAGAGAGGGATTCAAGCGATAGCAAAAGAGGCCGGGGCAGATAATTACCTGGCGAAACCGTTTGAGATAGATGCGTTGTTAGCACTTGTCGCGCAATATATGGACTAGTCCCCTATAACCATTCTATAACGGAGTACGTATGGCCGCCATCAATCTGTATTTATTCGGCCTACCTCGCATAGTCTATCAGGGGCGGGCGATTGAGGTCGAGCGTCGCAAGGCTATTGCCCTTGTGACCTATCTTGCCTTCGCTGAACAGCCGCAGAGCCGCGATGCCCTGGCAACTATGCTCTGGCCCGACCTGGATCAAGACCGTGCGCGAGCGGCGTTGCGCAGTACACTCCCCGCGTTGACTTCGCTTTTCCCTGAACGCTGGCTCGCTGCTGACCGGCAGACGATTCGGCTAAAATACGAGGCGGTCTGGGTGGATGCGAGAGAATTTCTGGCCCTCCTGGCAAAAAGCCGCTCCCATCAACATCCAGCAGACACCGTATGCCCGGAATGTCTGAGCTTGCTCGAATACGCGATTGCGCTCTATCATGAAGATTTCTTGACAGGCTTCACCCTCGCGGATAGCGTCGAGTACGACGACTGGCAGATGTTTCAACGAGGCTGGCTGCGCCGCGCATGTACCCTGGCATTACGCAAGGTAGCGGGCTATTATGGCAGCGAGGGCCACTACGATTCAGCTCTTGTCTACGCACGGCGCTGGCTCGCTCTCGATCCCTTGCACGAACCCGCTCACCGACTGGTAATGCAGCTCTATGCTGCCAGCGGACAACGGGCCGAAGCGTTGCGCCAATATCAGGAATGTGTCTCAATCCTTGACTCTGAACTGGCTACCCCGCCAGAAGAAGAAACCACGGCCCTGTACGAGGATATCAAAGCCAATACCGCCACATCTTTCCCAAAAGCCGTCGCGATTACTCCTGCTTACGGTGTCTTGCCACCACTACCACAGCTAGTTGTCGGACGCGAACGGGTGTTACAGGAACTCAAAGAGCGGGTCGGTATCGGGAGTGAAACGGGTAAAC
>DATGJV010000516.1:0-15003 GCA_035295005.1 Ktedonobacteraceae bacterium
GGTGGGAAATCCCTGGATACCCAGACGACCGGGTGTCAACGGATGTTCGTCAATGTCCATGCTGGCGAATTTCAACTTTCCTGCATATTCGCCGCTTAGTTTGTGATACACGGGGGCAATTGCACGGCATGGGGGACACCATTGCGCTGTGAAATCAACGATAACAGGGATATCTGATTGGAGGACTTTCGACGTGAAATCCCCATCTCCCACGACAAACAGGTTTGCATGCGAATCTATCATGTTACTCACCTTCTTTTCCATCGCCCATCCTGACCGGAATGATAGCAATCCTTCATTGCGCCAGGGGAGGCGATAGTTGTACTATAATGCTTACGGAACATTCACAGAACACTGGCAAACACCCCTTGTGTCTGCCTATGAGAAAGTGTACTATTTAAAGTGAACTTTAAGTCAAGGGGGTACGAACAATCTGTGATGGAAGAACTTACGATCAGTGAAGTGGCGCGGCAAGCAGGCATCCGAGCGTCGGCTATCCGCTATTATGAAAGTGTTCACCTGTTGCCCGCGCCCCGGCGCGTACATGGGCGGCGGCGATATACTGCTGATGTATTACGTCGGCTGTCAGTGATTCAGCTTGCGCAAAAGGTGGGCTTTACCGTCGCTGAAATGCGACTGTTATTTGAAAGCTTAGAATCCAGTGCATCTGTACCATCGCAATGGCAAACGCTTGCTCAGCAAAAACTTGTTGAGGTGGATATGCTTATTCACAAGGCTGTTGATATGCGAAAAATGTTGCTGGAAAGGCTTCATTGTAATTGTTTGAACTTCGAGGAGTGTGTTGATTGCTTATTGCTGAAAAATCAACAGTGTTCCCCGTAGAAGAAAGATAGCACAACGAATAATTAGTCCAAAATACCTACTAAAAACCGGCAGGTACCCCTTGCGTATGGCTAAGCAGAAGTGTACTATTGAAGACGAAATCAAGGTCAAGGGGGAGACAAACTGACTATGAATAAATCGGTATTTGCGCTCGGTGCAATTGCAGCCGCGACTGTAGCTGCCGTTGTTACCGTCAGGCAGTACAAGCTATGGCAGGAGGAGGAGATAGAGCGTTTGGAGTCCGAGAGCCGTGTTGTAAAAACGGCGATTGGTCTCGTAGAGTATAGCGTTCTGGGTGAAGGGCCAGCCGTCCTGATTGCGCATGGGTCGCCTGGGGGCTACGATCAAAGTATGGCAGTCGCGAAATTTTTGAACGATTCGCGCTTCTCGTTCATCTGCGCGTCCCGCCCTGGATACTTGCGTACACCACTCGCCTCTGGAAGAACGCCAGAGGAACAGGCGGATATGTATGCAGTACTGCTGGATACGCTGGGTATAGAGAAAGCCGCCATTGTAGGCGTATCAGGCGGGGGACCTTCTGCCCTGCAATTTGCGCTGCGTCACCCGGACAGATGCAATGGATTAATCATGCTCTCCGCAGTCGCGCAGCATTATAGTGAGAACGAGGTTAATCAACTTCTTTCGCCACCGAAGCGTCTGCTCAAAATGCTGAGTGACCGCCTGTTTCTCTTCAATCCGTTTGTGTTTGTCCTGGTCAAATTCAGCGAAGCAATGCCGCATCTGATTTCGCCGGACTTTTTTCATTCGATCGCGATGAGTAGCTTACGCCAGCCAGGGTATGATAACGACATGGTACAGTTTGACAAAATTGTCAACTATCCTCT
Organism: Ktedonobacteraceae bacterium; assembly: GCA_035295005.1. GTDB lineage: Bacteria > Chloroflexota > Ktedonobacteria > Ktedonobacterales > Ktedonobacteraceae > DATGJV01. The sequence goes on from DATGJV010000516.1 coordinate 1,689, forward strand.
GGAATATATCAATGTGCCGACACTGGCCCTGCATGGCACTGCCGACACTGACTTACCCATAGCACATGCAGAACTGGTGGAAGCAAAAGTACCCGGCGCACGGCTCATCAAGGCTGAAGGTGGGGATCATCTGTTCTTTGGGAACTATGCCCATAGTGATATGGCCCTCACCGCTATGCGTGAGTTTCTCGTATCACGTGCGTGAGGCGTGCAAAGGGCGTTCAACGGCCATAAAAGTCGCTTGCATGGCACCATCATGCATGGCAATTAAAGGAACAGAGGGATGGTACATCGCATAGCGATGAAGCTGAATCAGCGTCTCACGTGCGGTTGCATCATCAGAAGTTACGCCCGACCAGATGAAGGGATGCATAGTTGCTGGCCGCATATAGTTCTCTGAAACCCAGGCGGCATCTCCAATCAAGAAAACGCGAGAACCATTGGAGCGATTAATAAACATGCCTGTACTACCGGCAGTATGACCGGGCAGAGGTACCAGGATAATAGAGCCATCCCCAAAGAGGTCATGGCTTGAACGGAAGCCTTCGTAAGCAGGACCGGCGCACGCGAAATATTCAATTGGATTATCACACATCAATTCGGCGACAAGACCATTGTTCGCTTCAAATAGCCCATAACGTGCCGCATCGTATTCGACACGATTGATGCGTAGCGGCACACCGGGAATATCGGGAATTCCACTGACATGATCCCAGTGCAGGTGCGAGAGCAGCGCGAAATCCAGGTCGCCATAACCGATGCCGAGGCGCATGAGATGATCGCGCAAGGGTTGCTCCAATGTGAAGTTTGCCAGCGTCTTGCGGAAAAGCAGGGATTGATTGACCAGATAGGTATACACATCGGCGCACAGGCCAGTATCAAACAGAAATGTTGCCCTGGGATGGCGTATCAAAACTGCGCTATGAGCAATAACACGGGGAGCGATACTCAAGGCACCACGCACAGCAATGCATTCTGGAATGGTTACACTGCCACAACGCAGAAATTCAATGTTTACAACAGGAAAACTGGCGGTATCAGATGGAACAGGGTATTCTCGTGCAACAGGCCATTCGGCGGTAGGGAAGCGTTGTGGTAAAAAACTTTTGATGGCAAGTCCCATGCCAGGAATGACCAGTGATAACGCACCGAGTTTTATCCAGTTTCGCAGCTTCATTTCTATTTCTCACTTACTACTGTCTTTTATGTGTGTTCACCGCTATGCGGAACGGAAACGTTACGAAACGTCTCGTTTGAGGTGTTCGTTATGCTCCTTATGTAGAGCCAGGACAAGATCATGAAAAGCCTGAATGAGTAAGCCATTACACAACCGATAGTAGACCACATTGCCCTCTCGACGGTAGGATAGAATACCCGCTTGAGCAAGTTGGCGCAGGTGGCCCGATGTGGTAGCCGGAGTCAGGCCCAGTTCTCTGGCAATATCGCTGGAACGCCGCTCTAATGGCAAACCGGGGTTGTTATTTGGCACCGTCAGAATCTCCAGGATTTGCCGACGGCTACGGTCGCACATCAGGGAAAGGAAATGGTCTACAAATATATCAATATCAGAGGAAAATTTCGTTGGTTCTTCGTTCTCTACTGGCATCTCCTCAGATGATTCAGGCAAATACTGCGAATTGCTGGCAGACATACAAATATCCCTCCTCTTAATCCAAAAGCAGCCATGTTGTGTCTTCTTGAGTTTTCCCTCGAATGTTCAACCCGACCGGGAATGGTTTATACTTATGCTAAGCAAAAGTATCTAAACAATAATAGCCTACTTTTGGCAAATGGGCAAGTAGCTGAGCGTAATGTTTTGGAATAAGTTTAGCTCCGCTTAACAGAAAGGAAGATAGCTATGCAATACCAGCACTCTTTAACCACCGACCTTGCCGCGTTCTGCGCGACATTGCGAGCCGAACACCTCCCTTCTCCGGTACGCGAGCGGGTGCGTTATCTGTTACTTGATCATCTTGCCGTCACGTTGCGTGGTTCCCTCTTGCCATCCAGCCAGGCGGCGTATAAAATGGTAAGCGCCATGCAGATGGGAACAGCCCGGCGGGGAACGATTTTCGGACGCTTAGAGGGTGCGGAGGCAACATGGGTGGCATTTGCCAATGGAGTGGCCGCGCACGGTCTGGAAATGGACGATGTGGAGAATCGCTCTTCATTACATCCTGGTGTTGTCGTCTTTCCAGCCGCGCTGGCCCTGTCGGAGCAGTTGGGTTCATCACCCGCTGATTTTTACGCGGCGGTTGTGGCAGGTTACGAGGTGACATTGCGTGTTGGCGCAGCCCTCAATCCAGCCTCTGCTTATGAGCGCGGCTTTCACCCGACTGCTGTATGCGGCACTTTTGGCGCGGCGGCCGCCAGCGCACGTCTGCTCGGTTTAACCCCGGAAGAAACCAACATGGCTCTTGGTATCGCGGGCAGTATGGCCGCCGGATCAATGTCTTACCTGCATGATGGTGCCTGGACAAAACGTCTGCATCCAGGCTGGGCCAGTCATGCCGGTATCACGGCAGCCCGCCTGGCGGCAGCAGGGTTTGTTGGCCCAACCGCTATTTTTGAGAGTCCCTATGGCTTTCTGCATGCCTACTCATCTCAAAGCGATATGACGCAGCTGGTTCGTCCCCCCAATAACACGTATGCCATCATGGATGTGTCCATTAAACCCTACGCCTGCTGCCGCTATATGCATGGACCAATTGACTGCCTTCTACACATCCGGCGCGAGCATCAACCCGACCCACAGCGCATCACTCATGTTCGCTGTGGCGTCCTGACGGGTGGACGCGGCCTGATTGCCGACCCGATAGAGCAAAAACGTCTCCCGGAAAACGTCGTTGATGCCCAGTTCAGTATGCCATTCGGTGCCGCCATCGCCTTGCTCACAGGACAGGCCGGTCTTTCTGTCTTTAGCGAAACGTGGCTACACAATCCAGAGGTACGCGCCCTCATGCAAAAAGTAGCCTATTATTCCTCGCCCGACCTTGATAACTATTACCCTGCCGAATGGCGAGCCAGCGCGGAAATCCAGATGGATGACGGGCAAATTTACTGTGCCGATGTCCGTTACCCGCTCGGCGACCCATACAATTCCTTGAGCTGGGAACAACTCGAAGCACGTTTCACTGAGTTGGTAACACCCGTCATTCCTGATGAAGAAAAACGACAGGCCATTATCGCTCGTGTGAAGGGATTAGATAATGTGGAGCGCATGGAGTGGGATAGTGAAACATTACCTTGACTTCCAGTTGCTAAGGCTTTACTATAAAGCCGAGGCATCAAAAAGTTAGGACTTACAACACTGGAAAAGGGTAGACAGGTACAGGTTATATGAGTACATCATCGCAGCGACTTGGGAAATACGAATTGCAGGAGCTATTGGGCCGGGGAGGCATGGCTGAGGTCTGGAAAGCACTGGACACGCAATTGCATCGCTATGTTGCTATTAAAATCCTCCACGCCAATCTTCAAACCGACCCAGATTTCATATCCCGCTTTGCGCACGAAGCACAGATGGTTGCTGCCCTACGCCATCCGAACATCGTGCAAATCTACGATTTCCACATCTCGGAGCAAACGGGATCGGGTGGGACAATTGCCTATATGGTCATGGAGTATATCGAAGGGGATACGCTGGCTCACTACATTCATGAGACTTCGGAGCAGCAAAAATTTCCTCCTGCTGCTGATATCGTGCGCCTGTTTACCCCTATCAGCCTGGCTCTTGACTATGCACATCAACAGGGTACCATTCACCGTGATATCAAACCGGCCAATATTCTGCTTGATAAGAGTCATAAGACACGCAATCCAATGGGTGAACCGATTCTTTCGGATTTTGGCCTTGCCAAATTACTGACCGCGCCGTCGCAAACAATTGCTGGCATGGTGTTTGGCACACCACTCTATATCTCACCGGAGCAGGTACAGAACTATCCCATCAGTAACCGCACCGACCTCTATTCACTTGGTATCATACTCTATGAAATATTTACCGGAGTGACACCGTTTCGTGGCGAGGGAGTGCGCGTTATGATGCAACATGTCACTTATGAGCCAACCCAACCGCAACTCGTCAATCCGAACCTCTCGCCCGCAGTGTCGGCGTTTCTCTTGAAATGTATTGCCAAAGATCCCCAGGATCGTTTTCCCAGTGCTGCTGCTATGATTGCCGCACTGGCATTGGCTTTGCATCTACCAATCCCTCAAGACATAAAGGAAGAGCTCTCTCTGTCGGATAATATGGCAATGCCGACGTATGAAGACCTGTCACCCGGTGGATCGCCAGATGCCGGTATAGCGTCAGCTTCTTCCTATGCAACACAAATCGCGGTAGCTGAACATGATAACATCATCCCTGTGAAAAATGACGACGCTATAGCACAACCAGCTATGAGGGGGGAAGGGATTGGTGGTGCGCTGGTTTTGCCAGATTCCGAGACACAGTTGACTGCTCCAGACAAAAACGATGCAGTTTCGGTTCCTGAGAGTTTTTTCGCAAAACAGACCATTCCTCCACATTCTAACGCGGAACCGACGCTACGTAATGATTCCCCTTTCCGGCAACAGCCCACGATGGTGACTCCTATGCCGCCGGTATTTTCACCATCTGCCCCTGAACGTCAGAAACGCCGCGGGCTGCGTGTCGTACTGGCCGCCATTCTGATTTTTCTGCTGCTTGGAGCAGGACTGGGTACATATTTGCTGTACACGCTGCATCAAACTGGCCCCACAACGAATACCAGTACCGTCTTTGGACAGGCATACTTCGTCAGCAGTGGGAAGGCGACGAATCAGAACGCGATTCCATTCAGCAACGATGAGTTTCAGATAGACCTGAGCAACATTCCGAACCCACAATCTGGCAAAAGCTACTATGCCTGGTTGTTACCCGACAACAATCAGGGTGAAGCTGCACCGCTCTTGCTTGGCAAACTTCCAGTGAACCACGGCACCGTGCATTTTCTTTATACCGGGAATAGTCAGCACGCGAATTTGCTGGCAACTACCAGCCGCTTTCTCATCACAGAAGAAGATGCCAATGTCATGCCCACCATACCGACACCCGACCTCACGGCATGGCGCTATTACGATATATTGCCGCAAACACCTGCTGCGGGACAACCTTTCAGCCTGCTTGATCATCTCCGTCACCTGCTGGCAGATGACCCGGACCTGGTAAAACTTCAATTGCAGGGTGGATTGGATACCTGGGCATACCGCAATACGAACAAGATACAGCAATGGGCCAGTAATGCACAGAATGATTGGAATACAAAGGACTTTGCCTCCTTGCACCACTTCGTTGTGGCAATCCTTGACTACCTCGATGGGTCTACGCAGGTGCAGCAAGATGTACCACCTGGCACGCCCCTCGCGGCGAATCAACAATTCTCGCAAATTGGCATGCTGGAACTTCATGCCGGGCAGAATCCTCCTGGGTATCTCTACCATATTGCGCTCCACTTAAATGGCGTGCTGGCTTCTCCTGGTGCCACGCAATACCAGCGCAACCTGGCGATTCAAATTAATACAGGAATCAATAATGTGAAAGGCTGGTTGGGACAGGTGCGTGTGGATGCCATACAACTGGCGCATATGGATGATACTCACCTGGCGCTCTCATCGTCGCTTACGCTACTAAACGATATGGTTGCGCAAGCTCACAACGCCTACATGGGTATCACTAATTCATCTACGGGTCAGGTGCAGCAGGGGATGTCGCAAATCTATGTTAATGCTCAGCGATTGGCTACTTTTTCGGTAACAGCCTACAAGAAGTAAGGTTGTAATTTGTTGAAAAATGCTCTACAATACCTGTGAACTTGCCCCACAGTCATTCTAGCGAGGAAGAATCTGGATGAAAGCTGAACAGGAACGCAGTAGTGTAGTATTGATCCGATTTCTCAGCGGCCCACTCACCAATAAAAGTATTCCGCTTCAGAATTCGGTAATAGCGATTGGACGGGATAGACAGAATGATATCGTCGTGTTGGATCAAGGGGTCTCACGGCATCATGCCCGTATCAGCCAACTCAATGGCTCATGGTCAATTGAAAACCTCTCGCAAAGCAGTTATGTTGCCGTCAATCAACGGCAAATAGAGCAGCAAAGTATTCTTCAACACAACAGCGTTGTACATCTTGGGAAGGATACAAGCTTCGTCTTCCTCATCGAGCAACCTACGGTAGAACAACTGCCATCACCGGCTGACTACCAGACGGTAATATATAACCCTTCTTCACCACCAACAGAGCTAGCAACCGTACCTGTTGTATCCGATACCCCCGTATACAAACTGCCAAATGTGCCATTGAACGTTTCCCCTTCGGGTACGCTGCTTGCTCCTATGCAGGAAAGCGGCCCCTCGTTGACGGTAAGTAGCAATATTCATAGTGATGAGCAGGTACATGCTTTGAACAAAGCGGTAATGAATATCGGGCGCGATGCTGGAAATGATATTGTCATTGCGCAGCCTACCATCTCGGCGTTTCATGCCCAGATTGTACAGGATGGAGATTCGCTGACTTTTGTGCATCCACATCCGTCGCGTGAGAAAACGGTCAACGGGTTATGGTATCAAGGGCAGAAGGTGCGAGGCAATCAGCAGTTCCGCAAACAGCTGGTGAGCGGGGATATTTTTCGTATCGGCGACGAGCATGGAACACTGATTACGCTCACCTACAATGATGGTATTACGTCGGCAGAATCATTACCCGAAGTGGAACCCGTGGTGTTAAAGGGTACGAGGCTTACCATTGGACGCGCATCTGATAACACAGTGGTACTCAACCATCCACAGGTTTCAGCGCATCATGCCGTAGTTGAAAAAGTTGAGGGCGGCTATCATATTGTTGATACCAACAGCACCAACCATGTCTATATCAATGGACAGCGTGTCACCTCTCAGCTTATGCGCACCGGCGATGAGATGCGTATCGGCCCGTACCGCTTCACGTATACCGGAACTGAATTGCGGCAATACGACGAAAGCAGCAATATCCGAATTGACGCGATGCGGCTCAAGAAGGTGGGCAATAACAATGTTATTTTGCTCAATGATATCTCGCTGGTGATTCCCCCGCGTAAATTTGTGGCGCTTGTCGGCGGTTCGGGTGCCGGTAAATCCACGCTTATGGACGCATTGAATGGCCTTCGTCCAGCGCAGGAGGGGACTGTCCTGTATAATGGCGTGGATTACTACCACAATCTCGCGGCATTCAATACCCAGCTTGGCTATGTACCGCAAGATGATATTGTTCACCGAGAATTGACCGTGGAGCGTGCGCTCTATTATGCTGCCCGGCTACGTCTGCCCGGCGACTTCACGCAAGAACAGATTCAGTGGCGCATTGATGAAGTCCTTGAAGATGTGGAGATGACCGACCGGCGCAAACTGATGGTGAACAAGCTCTCTGGCGGTCAACGCAAACGGGTCTCGATTGCGCTCGAACTGCTGGCAAATCCCGGTATCTTCTTTCTAGATGAACCGACCTCCGGTCTGGACCCTGGACTCGACCGCAAAATGATGGCCCTGTTGCGACGGCTCGCCGACCGGGGACGCACCATCATTCTCGTCACACATGCTACGAACAACATTAATACTTGCAACTACGTCTGTTTCCTGGCGCAGGGCGGCCACCTCGCGTACTTTGGCCCACCCAACGAGGCAAAAAAGTACTTCGATAGGACCGACTTTGCCGAAATTTATAGTACGCTTGAGCCGACGAAAGAGCAACCAGACATTCCCGCGCAGGCTGAAGCACGCTTCCTCGCCTCACCAGACTATCAACGCTATGTCGCGGAGCCGATGAAAGAAGGGCAGGCTCGACAGGCACACATACAGGCAAAAAGTACAACGCAACCCACCGTTAAGAAAACGAGCGTGATAGCCAGAGGTGGTCAGTCCTGGTCACAGTTTCTCCTGCTCTCGACGCGCTACCTGGAATTGCTCAAAAATGATACCGGCAACCTGCTTATTCTGCTCCTGCAAGCGCCCATTATCGCTATCATGCTGGTATTGATGGCACGCTTCGAGGTGGGATCGGGTATCTTCGACGCGAATAAGCTTGTGCAATGTCGCACTCAGATTGTAACCGCCGCTGGCCCGTTGGCGCTACCGCAGGCGCAACAGACGGAGCAAATTGATTGCTCGCAAGTCCTCACCTTCCTGAATACTACTCCAAATGGTCAGGCATTTGCCCATAGTAAGGGCGGCAGCGAGCAGGCATTACAGGACTTTATCCTGTTGGGGCCAGGAGCGGATGCGCAAAAAGTGCTATTTATCATGGCCTTTGCCACCGTCCTCTTCGGTTGCATTAATGGCACCCGCGAGATTGTCAAGGAAGCAGCTATATACAAACGCGAGCGCACGGTCAATCTGGGTATCCTTCCGTACATGTTCTCCAAGATTGTCGTGCTGGGTGTACTTTGCCTTGTGCAGAGCGCGGTTCTCACGTTTGTCGTAGAACTGGGCGAGCCGCTCCAGCAAGGCATTTTCTTGCCTCCTATCGTGGAGACTTATATCACGCTCACCCTGACATCGCTGGCGGGTCTGATGGTTGGCCTGACGATTTCGGCAATCGCTCCGAACAACGACCGTGCCATTAGCCTTGTACCAATCATTCTGCTGCCGCAAGTCATCTTTTCAGGCGCGATCATTGCGCTCAAGGACTGGTTTACGCAGATTATCGCCGTGATTTTCCCGACGCGCTGGGCAATGGCCGCGCTGGGTTCATCTATCGGTCTGCACGCTGAGACAATCGGTGGTGATACCCTCTTCGGCAATGATTATACCTATCACGGGACGCTCTTCTCAATCTACAGTCAGAGCGATGCCACCCATCGCCTCTTGCTGTCATGGGCCGCCCTGTGTCTACTTAACATTGCACTGATGGTTGTGATTGGTATCTTCCTGAAACGCAAGGATGTGAGGGTCTGAGGCAAAAAACTCTGTCTTTTCGCGTGTTACCATGCTGCTCGCAACACAGATTCGATCTGCGCCGCGCTGGTAATTGGTCTGGGATTGTTGCGGACTGCATTGCTCTGTAGCGCGACCTGAGCCAGGTGAGAAATATCAGCCTCCTGCACGCCAACATCGCGCAGACGTTGTGGCAGGTTCATCTGGCCTATCAGCGCATGGATATGCTGAATAGCCTCTTCAACCGCAGCCTCAGCACTTTTGCCCGCGAGCGGAATACCCATCGCCTCAGCCGCAGGTACCAGCTGAGGCGCGGTCGTGTCCAGGTTGAAGCGCATGGCATGCGGCAAAATAATACTATTAGCAACGCCATGTGGCACCCCGGCAGTGCCGCCCAGCGTGTGGCAGAGTCCATGATGCAATGCCATCGCAACATTGGAGAGAGCCGTTCCAGCCAGGAACGCGCCTTGCAGCATCTCTGTACGCGCCTCTACGTTATTGCCCTCCATATAACAACGTGGGAGGGCGTTGTTGATGGCATGTATGCCACTGATGGCGGCGGCAGTCGAGAGCGGGTTGCGCGTAATCGAATAGAGAGCTTCGATACAATGGGCCAGCGCATTGATACCTGTTGCGGCAGTTATCATAGGAGGCAGATCGAGTGTCAGCAACGGGTCATACAGAACAAGTTTCGGCGTGATTTTCACATCGGTAACGGTGATTTTATGTGACGAACCGTTGACGTGGTGGGTGATGCCATAGGTTGGCGTCATTTCCGAGCCAGCATACGTTGTGGGAATAGCAATCACGGGTACAAGTGGCTGCTCGGTAGGAAAAGCTGCGCGGGCAGGGCGACCGCTGCGCTGCTCTTCCAATGCGAAACTGACAGCTTTCGCCATACCAATCGGGCTGCCCCCACCGAGGCCAATTACCGCGTCTACCTCTTGCTCCGAAGCCTGTGCGACGGCTTCAGCCACCTGAAAATCAGGGACATGCGGTTGAACGTGTTCATATATGGCTACCAATCGTTTTCCCAGCGCCTTCTCAAGCGTTGCAATCGTGCCATTTCGCCGCGCAGAGCCAGTTGAGCAGAGCATCAATCTTTGCCAGTTGAAGCGTTCAATCGCCTCATTCAGGTGGGAAATCGAGCCTACGCTGAAGATAATTTGCTGAGCATAGCTGGTATAGCGGAACTCGTTCATGAAAACCTTCAATCTTTATGAGACAAAGCTCAGGGAGGCATTTCTGGCATCAATACCTCGGCCCCGCATATAACAGACCTGTATTTGACAGGCAAGGGCCTGTACTGCTGCTGCAATAACTGCCTTTCAGGTAGGAATTATTTTGCGCCATCGTTCCATAAAAGAAGAGCGGCGTCTGACCTGCGGGTTGCTGCACCGTAAAAGAAAAGTTTCCCTGCATATCAACTTTTCCATTCAGCGTGTATGGTACCTGGGGAGACGATTTGTATGTAACCGAGCCTTTCAAGCCACCACTGCCCTGGCTTTGAACGATGAATATTGTGAGGTACGTTGTCTGTTGCGTCGCATTATTCAGTATGGAGCCGTTATAGGTACCGGCAATATATATGCCAGGGGGCGGCGTTGCTGTCGCGGGAGGTGATGGCGTCGCTGTAGGTTTCACAGCAGTGGGAGATTGCTGATTGCTTATGCTATTCGCTGTGGTTGGGTGATTACCATTTTGCCGACTGGCATACAGGAATATTGTGCCAACAAGTATGAGTACAACGAAAACCGAAATAAGGGCGATAAGCCCGACGCGCTGCGCAGAAACTTTTTTTGGAGCCCGCGGTGGTGTCACCGGCGGTGAAATACGAGGCTGAGCAGGTGCTATTGTTGGCAGGTCATAGGCAGCGGAATCAATTGGCGGTTGCTCATCATGCCGTGGCGTACTTAACGGCGACTCAGTAGTGATCTCAGCATCAGAAGATAATTGAGCTACCCTGGATTGTTTGATAGCAACGGTCAACACCATCTCACCTGCCTGAGATGATCCATTCGGGTCTGGCAAACGAATGACCTGGCCATCACGAACCCCCGCGGGTATTGGCACATTCATCTTTTTGCCGCCTGGAAGGGTAATCAAACGGCTGATACCGGCGTCCGCCTCCGACTGGCTGATATCCAGCGTGGCATAATTAGCAATTTCATCGCTATCGCCTGGTGCTTGCTCGTCGGCTGGTGCATCTGATGTTTGTTGCGCGGCCTCCGTTAATGCGTTGGCAAAGTCAGTCACAGAAGGGTAACGCTCTTGAGGTTTTTTTGCCAGCGCACGGAGAATAACTGCGTCAATGGCGGCGGGCAACCGCGAGTTGAATGTACTCGGTGGGGGTGGCTGCACCGAGAAATGTTGATACATCAACTGTTCCATGCCGCCGACAAAAGGCGGACGACCTGCCAGCAATTCGTAGGCCATGATTGCCAATGCATACTGGTCGGTAGCGAAAACAGGATTGCTACCCCACTGTTCAGGTGCCATAGAGGTGGGTGTGCCACGGATCGTATGGCTGGAACTGGCAACCGTGGTAAAGTTGCGTGCAATGCCGAAATCAGCAAGTAACAGTGTGGGGTGATCGGGAGTCTTTTTGTTGCCGCGCAAAAGAAAATTCGACGGTTTGACATCCAGGTGGATCACTTCATGCTCATGTGCGTACTGGAGAGCTTCAGCCGCCTGCTCGATCAAATAGGCAACGGTTTGGGGTGGCAATAGCTGGTTGGCACGTTGTCGCAGCCAGTCCTGCAGCGACCCATCCGCGCAATAGGGCATGACCATATAGGTCATTGTCATGCCATCACGTGTTTCCTCTCCATAGTCGTAAAGAGGCAAAATATTGGAATGCTCCAGTGCGGCAATTGCCCGTGCCTCACGTTGGAAGAGGCGAGTTGCGTCAGTGATTGTATCTCTATCAGGATAGGGAGTTGCTTCCGAGCGGACAACCTTGATTGCCACTTGCCGACTCACCCGTGAATCTTGCATGAGGTAAACTTCACCCATGCCTCCGCTCCCAAGCAAACGCATACGGTGGTAGCGACCGTCTTGAAGTTCTTCTATAGCCATCTGGCACACGATCCCTTCAGGGGTAATGTATGGACGCTTATCATAATAATGAAGCCACAACCATAATACACCATTCATACATGAGGATGCAATGTATTATTCGGCCATTTTTTCATCGCCGTGCATGGAAAACGGGAAAATTGTGATAGACTATAACGTAGTTCAACCTCTTGCTATTATTTAGTGTACTGTGATTGGAAAGTTTACGTGATGCGACCTTATTGGAACGAAGACATTGAAACAATGCCGCGAGAGCGGTTGCGCCGCTTAGAGAATTCACGCCTGCAAACTCAGCTTGACTATGTGTGGTCATCTTCCCCTTTCTACTCGGCCAAATTCGCTGAAGCGGATGTGAAACGTGAAGATATTCGTGATCTGGCCGATCTACCGCTTCTTCCTTTTACTGAAAAGGACGAATGTCGCCTCAACCAGCAGGAGCATCCTCCCTTTGGCGATTATCTTGCGTGTAGTCAGGAGCAGGTGATGCGCGTACACAAAACCTCCGGCACAACAGGACGTGCGCTCTATGTCGCCTTGACTCGCAATGATCGCAACCTGATGAATGAATGTGCGGCACGCTCCTACTGGGCTTCTGGCTTGCGCCCCAGCGATACTGTGGTTCACTGCCTGAATTATCGCCTCTGGGTTGGCGGTTACTCAGACCACGAGGGCCTGGAAACGACGGGCGCGACAACCGTACCCTTTGGCGTAGGGCAAACATCGCTGTTGATTCAGACGATTCGCGAGTTGCAAATTAATGCCATCAGCTCCACGCCTTCATATATGCTCCCTCTGAGCGAGGCCGTGCAGGAACTGGGAATGAACCCTCGCGACCTGGGGCTGCGTAAAGGATTCTTTGGTGCTGAACCAGGCATGAGCGAACCAAGTGTCCGTGCAAAGATGGAAGAGACCTGGGGTATACGTGCAATGGATGCGAACTTTGGTATGGCCGATATTTTGAGCATCATGGGATCAGAATGTGAGGAACGCCAGGGACTGCACTTCCACGCGCAGGGTGCCGTAGCTGTCGAGTTGATCGAACCGGAAACCGGTACTCCTCTTGCACTCACAGATGGGGCCGAAGGCGAACTGGTCTACACGCATCTTATCAAGGAGGCACAACCCTTGATTCGTTATCGCGCTCGTGATGTCGTGCGTATCCTGGGAAACGGGCCGTGTGCCTGTGGACGGACGAGCTTTCGTTTCCGCATTCTGGGCCGCAGTGATGATATGCTGGTTGTGCGCGGTATAAATGTCTTTCCAACGGGTGTGGGCAATACGCTGGCGCGTCTCTCCGACCGGCTTTCT
>DATGJV010000517.1:0-2190 GCA_035295005.1 Ktedonobacteraceae bacterium
TGTTTCTGATACCTGTCGTTGGGAAAGAGATTTTTCCCGGCCAGTGAGTAAGAAGAGCAGAAAAACTGATTGGAGCATGAAAAGTTGTTTGTTGGACGTCAGGGCAAGGTGACAAGCCTGAGAAACTGAACACCATTGCCCCCAAGCGGAATGTAACCCGCAGACTTATTATATCATGCTGCGCTACATTCTATCCATGAGACATGAAAGGATGTATACTTCACATGACCAATTTTGGAACTTTCAATGCGGTTGAGGCAACGACAAGGACTCGGCAAGAGTCCTTGCATCCCGATATCGTGACGTTTTGTACGCTGCTGGCGCGGATTATGTACCGGTGCCTGATGGAACACAACGTGCAGATTATTCCATGGACGACAACTCTTGGCGATGTCGTGTCCTGTACAAATGAGAAGGGGGTTCGGCATGGGCAAGTCGCATAATACAGATATGCCTCTGGTGGTCGCTGGCTATGTGCGGCGTTCCAGCCGGATGCAGGCCGATAACTATAGCATAGACGCGCAAAAGCGAGCGATTAGTGAGGAATGCGCCCGGCGTGGCTTTCCCGCGCCTGTCTTCTATGAAGACGATGAACGCAGTGCGCGTGGCGAACAGATCATCAAACGCCCGGCATTTAAGCAGCTGCTCGAAGAGGCAGAAGCCGGACGTGTGCAGGTTATCATCGTACATACACTGGATCGCTGGTCGCGCAATGTGATGGTGACGCTCCAGAGTTTCCGCATTCTTGCAGAGCAGCGCACCTCGTTTGTTTCGCTCTCCGAGCATATTGACTATTCGACGCCGGAGGGCAAGTTGCAACTCACGATACTGGCAGCATTTGCTGCTTACTTTTCAGATATGCTGGCGAAACATACCAGTAAGGGAAAAGGTGAACGGGCAGCGCAGGGCCTTTACAATGGCGATGTCCCCTTCGGATATCGTCGTACTGGTCCGAAAATGCCACCTGAATTTGATCCTGCAACACATTCTGGCCTGCGCATGATCGGTGAGCTGCGTCTGCAAGGGTTTGAGGCAGAGAGGATCGCGGATAAGATCAACGAAGCTGGATATCGGACGGGAAGCAAGCGATTTGGTCAGCGCCTGTTCACGAAGGATACCATTACCGCGATACTGCGCAACGAATTTTTTGCTGCATACGCTCCTGACGATGATCGAGGAACGGTACTCTATCACGGTCAGCGATTCCGTGGGCAGCATCAGGCGACATTTACCTATGAGGAATGGCAACAGATCCGTGCGATCACACAATCCATGCATCGTGCGCCACTTCGGGCCAGTAGTGCGAGAAGAACCTACGAATTTGCTGGCTATATTGCCGATATCCAATGTGGGCTGACACTTCGTTGTCAGACATCAACAATCTATCCAACCATTGGCTATTACAAAGATGTGGCGAGAAAGCGGCGGCTTCCTTGCCCAAACGGTGGCAATAAGCTCGTGCGTACTGATCTGGTGCGCCAGCAATTCGGCGAGCTTCTCCAGGGTCTGTGTCTGCCTGAGCATTGGCGGGATGAGATCCGTCAGAAAATGGTAGAAGCTGCTGGAGCCGTGGGCCTGAACCGGGAAACAGGAGAGCGCGAAAAAGAGCGGCTGAAATTGAAACGCTCGCGCATCCTCAAACAACACCGCGATGGCTATATTGACGATGCAGAACTCTACGGTGAAATAGCGGCGATAGAATTAGCCCTGCGTGACCTTGAGTCACCGGAGGTGGACGGTGTAAAACTGGATGAGGTGATAGCCGCAGGGGAACGCATTCCCGGGATAGCGGCACTGTGGAATGTCGCAACGCCGGGAGAACGGCGCGAGATGGTGATGCTCCTGCTGGAAACGGGAGGACTCTACTATGACCTGGAACAGAAGACGATAGCCGCCATCAGACCCCGCCCGGCATTCTTGCCGGTGTTACGGATGCTGGACGGTGTGGTAGAATATGATGAGGCCCGGGGGCTGCTGGTTAAAAAAAACTGGTTAGAGCATAACCAACACCCGTCAGTTCCGCCACAAGAAAAAAGCGTAACACCTGAGACAAGTTGTATATCGGTGTTACGCTTTCTTGTTAGGACGGAACTGACGGATTCGAACCCGCGATCTCCACAGTGACAGTACAAATTCAGCGAGCCACTATAGCGAGTTTGCTCTATATTTATTTGCAAAGAAGCTTTACAA
>DATGJV010000518.1:0-13725 GCA_035295005.1 Ktedonobacteraceae bacterium
GGCAGTGACCAGTGCTGGAGATTGCGTGCATACTCGCGCTGGAAAGCAAGCGGCTCCTCATAGTCACGCTCGAACAGAGCGATAAAGAGCGTGAGCGTCAGGAAATGGTGCGCCCCAAGCTCGAAAAGCTTTACATAATTATGCGTAGCCAGCGCCTCGCGCTCTTCGTCATTAAACTGCTGCCAGGTGCTGCATTCGCCTTCGGGCAGGTTCAGAATGACATTAGCCCGTTCGGTTTCCCACCATGTGACCGTTCCGCGTGGATCTTCACGGTAACGCTCAACCAGGTCTGGGTCACGGTCTATCGTGAAGAGGAACTTGTTGATGAGGTACTTGCTCATGCGTCCACCCCTTTCGGATACCAGGTGAAGTACGCTTCCATTGTATGAAAAAGGTCGAGTGAATCGGCGTAATCGGCCTTGACTGCACCGGCAACGCCCATCATCAGCATGAAGTCGAGGAAGCCATGTGTGGCGTTGCCAGGCTCCCAGAGGCTATCAAGCGTGATTTCCTTTAACGCGCCTTCAATGTCACCGCTGGCAATCCACTCGACGGCTTTACGATCGAACTCAGGGTCAGGCCCGTGAGGACCGAACTGGCGTGGTCCGCCAAGTTCGAGAGACAGGTGTCCGGTACCAATCACGGCGACTCGCTGCTCACTGGGCCATGCCTCGATGAGATTGCGTAGAGTGCGGCCCAACTGGACGAACCGCCAGGGTTGTGGCAGTGGCGGGGCGAAAATATTTGTATAAATGGGGACGATGGGCAGGTCCGCCTGTGGCCGTGTCGTGATGATAGGACACGTAATACTGTGGTCAACGCGCAATTCATTGCTGAATGCGAAGTCGAAACCAGCATCAAGCCCGGCGCGAAGAAGATAGGCTGAAAGTTCTTCGTGTCCCTGGAGGACCATGCGAGGTAGTCCGAATTCGCGCTCTTCATTGTAGTAGTTCGCGTCATAGAACGGAGCTTTGCCGATGAGGAATTGTGGCATATTATCATAGAAGAGTTGGTGGAAGTGGTCTGAACCGACCATGACCAGCACGTCTGGCCTGGCCCTGGTAAGCGTCTCGCGGTAAGCTGTTACCTTGCGTACCCACTCATCCGCAAAGTCTGGCCTGCTTTCCGGCGGTGCCGTGCTAGCACGATAGAAGAATGGATGATGCGTGGTGGCGAGTACAGCGACAAGAGTTGCCATAAAATCCTCCTTCAGCCTGACCTGCTCACATGGCAGGTGGGCGTTGCATAAACTGTGCTGGCATTATTCCGTAATCTCGTTGCTGGCAGTTGGCTGGTACACGGCGTTCCGGTCAATTGCAGCATAGATAGCAGGCGCGATAGGGTTGCGCATCTCTTCGGCGAGGTGACCCAGTAACCCCGCTGCACGTGCGAGCAAGGCTACACCGCGTAGCAACTCAGGTGGTAGACCGATGTCAGCAAGCGCGGCACCAGCCACTCCTGCACCGTTGAGCGGGAGCGTGCGACCAAGCACCCCGGCATGGACGCGCCCGATAGCCTCGAACAGGCGCAAGTGCGGTCCACGCAGACCCTCTCGGTCGGCAATTTCGATGATTACGGCTGTACGAGGATCAACTGTCTTATGTACCGGGTGGCCCAATCCGGGGATGAGACGGCCTGCCGCACGCTGATCGGTAATAGCCCGGAGGGCAAGTGCGTTCCATTGCTCATCGGTCGTCGGGTATGAGCCCTCAACGGTTGCCAGCACGTGAGCAAGAAATCGGCCTGTATCTTCTGTGACGCCGAGAAAGCGCGAGCCACCGCCGAGCAGACCCGCTGCCATTGCACCCTGGAGCGCGTCCGGGGCGCTGTACAACGTCAGGCGCGCAGCGATGGCTGTCGGCGTAAAACCATGATCGGCCAGCGAGACAAGCACAGCCTCAAACACGCGCACCTGCTGTGGTGTCGGTCGCTGCTGTGCAGCAAGCCAGAGAGCCAACTCGCCAAAGCCGATGTGACCCATCAGTTCACCCGCAAGATCGTGACCAAGCAGTTGAATGCGGTTGGCATCGGAGGTCCCGATTCCAGTAGGATATTCCATCTGTCCTCCTTTTATATTACAAGAGTTCTCGTTACTCTCAACACAGGACTACTGCCAGAGTATACTGGTAGAACATGGCCTACTTGCTGCTCAATCTCGTTCTGCGGATGTCGTAGTCGCATTTTGTTTCTCCGGGTCACTATGTGGTATCTGACCGAGCCAGGCCCGAATCTGCTCATTATCCTGGCCGAGCGCTGGCGGTGGCAGTTTGTGGTGTGGAGGTGTCAGAGAAAATGAGATCGGGTGACGAATCATTGGTACCGCATCCTCCCCGGTACCAACCTCAACAATGGGGTTAAGCCCGAGTTCGCGGGCTAAAGCGACACCCCCTTCGATGCTGTTGATTGGGCCGCACGGCACACCTGCGGCGCTCAACTTCTGGAACCACTCGTTAGCCGTTCTGGTGCGTAGTCGTTCAACGAGCAATGAGCGCAATGCCTCACGGTTGCGGTTGCGAATCTGTGGATTCGCAAACCTCGGGTCATGTGGCAACTCAGGGAGGTCGAGTACCTCGCAGAGCTTACTGAACTGCCCATTGTTCCCGGCAGCAATAATAAGGTTCAGATCCGCTGTCGGTAGTGGTTCGTAAGGGAACAGGCTGGGATGAGCATTTCCCATGCTGGTCGGGACGATGCCGCCAGCCACATAGGCAGTTGTTTGATTGACCATCCCCGAGAGAGCTGTGGCGAGCAGACTCACTTCCACATGTTGGCCTTCGCCTGTGTGATTGCGATGATTGAGGGCTGCCAGGATGCCGATGGCCGCGTGAAGCCCGGCCATCACATCAAACACCGAGATGCCCGACCGATAAGCTGGACCATCAGGGTCCCCCGTGATGCTCATTAACCCGGACACTGCTTGCACGATAAGATCGTAGCCGGGAAGAGATGCCCCTTGAGCAGTCCCGAAACCGCTGATGGATGCATAGATAATTCTGGCGTTCTGCTGCTGAACTGTATCATAATCCAGGCCAAATCGCTTGAGACCGCCGGGTTTGAAGTTTTCGATGAAGATATCGGCGCGGGCCGCAAGTTCGTGGGCCAGTTGCAGGTCTGTGGAATCATTGAAATCCAGAATGACCGAGCGTTTGTTGCGGTTGATAGCCAGGTAATAGGTCGCCACACCATCGCGCTCTGGTGGTATCCAGGCACGAGTATCGTCCCCCGCAGGACTCTCGACCTTAATCACCGTTGCACCGAGGTCGCCAAGCAGCATGGTGCAGTACGGGCCGGCGAGTACTCGTGAGAAGTCGGCGACCAACAGGCCGTCAAGTGGGCCTGGTCGGCTGTCAGTATCCTGAGTGTTTTTCTGGTTATCCGGCTCCGGCATAAGGTTCACATCTCCAGTAACAGGTAGCAAGCGGTTGACACGAGTCATGCGCAAATACTGGTTACGCTATCCAACCGGCTACCTCGCACGAATATCGTCCGTATGACGGACGAATGTCCGCTAAAATTAGTATAGACAACATAAGAGGTGATGTCAAGAGCGCGACACTGCTGGTAACGAATCTTGCACTATAAGCTTCTTATATACGAGAAAATGTTCATGTGGGTAAAATGAATGTGACGCCCTCAAACGGGAGCTTTTTTGGCCGTTGTGTTCGATGACCTGGCATCGGGCCTCATCTCTGGACGGCTTTGCCATAGTACCCAGTCTGCGCTGATGGCAGCCGCGGTCTGCAACAGGCGCGGGAGATATTTCTCAGTCAAAGTCTCGATACTTGTTTCTGCTGCGTGAACGGTGACGTTGAGGGCAGCCACGACATGGTTGGTGCTGCCGCGCACAGGTGCGGCAATCGAGCGGATGCCACGCGCAAGGTGTTCGTCGGTGAGCGCCCATCCTCTTGTACGTACCTCGCATAGCTCCTGGTCACGCTCTTCCACTTCTGGATTCCAGAGCGGCGTGATACCAGAACGGCCGGGTTCTGCAAGTACCCGCTCCAGTTCGTCAGGCGGCAGGTCGGCGAGCAGTACTTTCCCAAGCGATGTCTGAAGGGCCGGAAAACGTGTGCCGATGGTTACCGCAAGGGTGATGATCTTAGGTACCGCTACACGTGCGACGTAGATGATGTCGGACCCGTCAAGCTGGGCGAGTGACGACGATTCGCCTGTGAATCCAACAAGTTGTTCCATGTGTGGGCGGGCGATATCCCAGATACTGGTTGATCCGATGTAGGCCATGCCAAGCTCAAGAACTCGCGGGGTGAGCGCAAATCCACTTTGAGCTGTACGGACATACCCCAGTTCCTCAAGCGTGAGTAGCATCCTGCGTGCTGTCGGTCGAGCAAGCCCAGCAGCCGTAGCCACTTCGCTCAGGGTCATCGTAGGTCGGTTGGGTCCGAACGCCCGGATAACGTCCAGACCCCGTGCCAGTGCCTCGATGAAGTCGGGTCCTGTTTCGCCACGCATCATTTCCCCTTTGGCACATCAGCGCCCAATCTGGGTACCCTGTGCAAATGAACACCATAATAGTATCTCCGCGCCCATTGTAGCAGAAACAAAGCCTTGATGTCCATAGAAGCAAACGCTTCTGGACGCCAGGAGCGAGCCAGCAAAACCCTTGACATCAGCTCAGCAAGGATGTAATATTTGTTCAGTGGACACATGTCCGTTATGCGGACAGCAAGACCACAAGCATCAGCCCTTTGAAATTGAATATCGCAACACGGCAAGCAGATCACGGGAGCAGGCAACAGACAACCGGCAACTCATGGGTTTCACATGGCCTATTTCGCGTCCTGCGACCAGAACACAAAGAGGTGAGCAGAATGAGCCAGGTCTTAGCAGCAAACGGTAATCACTTTTCGCCAGGCCGCCCGGTGGTGTTCCGTAACGCCACCGTGCTGACCATTGACCCATCGCTTGGGATGATCGAGAACGGCGATGTCTTCGTCGTAGCAAACCGCATCGCGGCTGTAGGACGACAACTCGTTGTCCCGGATGATGCTGTGGAGATCGATGCGACCGACGGTATTCTTATGCCGGGTATGGTGGATACCCATCGTCACATGTGGCAGACGGCACTCCGGGGGTTCGGTGCTGACTGGACACTCACGAACTATTTCCAATTCTATTATCTGAACTGGGGTAAAATCTTTCGTCCTGAGGATATTTATGCTGGCAATCTCCTTGCCGCGATCGAAGCCGTAGATGCCGGCGTCACAACGACGGTTGACTGGTCTCACGGCTTGCAGACGGTCGCGTATGCGGATGCAGCGGTTGATGCGCTTGAAACGGTTCCAGGCCGCTTTGTCCTTGCTTATGGCAACCTGCTCGGTGCGCCGTGGCAGTGGACAAAGGCCCCGGAGTTTGCCGATTTCATTCGCCGTCGCATTGATGGACACGGAGATAGGTTGCGTATGCAACTTGCCTTCGATGTCACCGGCGATCCGGCATTTCCCGAAAAAGCTGCGTTCGAGGTTGCGCGTGATTTTAACCTGCCAGTAACAACCCATGCTGGTGTGTGGGGTGCCACCAATGATGAGGGCATCCGTTTGATGTACGAACACGGCTTTATGACCCCTTCTACCATCTATGTGCATGCAGCAACGCTGTCCGATGACTCGTATCAGCGCATAGCGGCTACAGGTGGTCACACATCGGTATCCAGCGAGAGCGAGCAGAATGCAGGCCAGGGCTACCCGCCCACGTGGATACTGCGGCGGCACAATATCCCGGTTTCCCTTTCGATGGATACCAGCGTGTGGTGGAGTGCAGACCTGTTTTCCGCAATGCGTGCAACGCTCAGCGCAGACCGGGTTCGTGAACATATGGAGGCACACAGCCGCAATAGCACTGTCATGCTCTCTCATTTGCGTGCTGAGCAGGTCGTGGCCTGGGCCACGCTTGGTGGTGCCAGCGCGTTAGGGATGGACAGCGACATTGGCAGCATCACACCGGGCAAGAAAGCTGATCTCGTCCTGATTAAGAATGATCAGTCGCCAGTGATGTTCCCGCTGCTTCATCCTTACGGGCATGTCGTGTTTCAGGCGGAGCGTGGAGATGTGCATACCGTGATGGTTGATGGCAACGTCGTCAAGTACGACCATCGTCTCATTGGCGTTGACCTCACAAAAGCCAGACAGGCTGTCGCGAAGACGGTTGAGTATGCGCGGAAGCAAATGGGCGAGCAAGCGTGGAGCGAGGCTATGAATCCTGAGAAGGCAGTGGTCGAGTTGATTGAGAACCCGTACACGTATACCGACCGCGGACGAACTCCGGCCACGGGATCGTCGCTAACACCTCCACAGGAGTAGCGTTCATGTCAGAAACAAACGCGCATAGCGATACTGACGATATTGAGGGTTGAGGAGAGGACCCTATGGTACGTGCCGAGATGTCCGCAGCAGTGATTCGTAAACATGCTGCACCGCCTGAACATGTCCTCTGGCCCATTCCCCGCCGCGGGAAAGGGCAGGCGCTGGTACAGGTCCTGGCTGCTCCCATCAGCCCGTTGGATTTGCTGTGCGCGTCTGGCAAGTCCTACTTTGGTGCGCCACCGCTTCCCTACATTCCAGGTGTGCAGGGCGTCGGCCTCGTGATGGAGGCCGATGGCCTGACGCCTGGACAACGGGTGTGGTTCACTTGCGACGCCGGTATGAAGCCTGGAGATGGTAGCATGGCACTCTACTGCGTGATCGAAGAGTCGTCAGCACTCGTGCTTCCTGACGAGGTTGATACCGATCTTGCTGCCGCACTTGGATTGTCCGCGATTGCGGCGTGGATGGCGCTTACCTGGCGCGGTCGCCTCCAGCCAGGGGAACAGGTGCTTGTCCTGGGTGCCAGTGGTGCGGTCGGACAGGTGGCCGTGCAGGCTGCCAGATTGCTTGGTGCAGGACGTGTGATTGCTGCCTCACGCGACGAGGAAGGGCGCAATCATGCGCTCAAGCGTGGCGCGGACGCTGCCGTTGATCTCAATGGCGACGACGTGAACGAGATCAGCAGACGCATTGCGGCGGCCTGTGATGGTCCCTTACACCTCGTCATTGACCCCGTGTGGGGGCTACCAGCAGAGGCCGCCGCTCAAGTGCTGGCTAGCGAGGGTAGGTTAGTCAATATCGGTTCTGCGGCTGGAGCCACCGCACGCTTTGCGTCAGCGACTGTGCGCAGTCGGTTGCATGCCATCCTGGGCTATACCAACAATGCACTGACCCACGAGCAGAAAGCGCAAGCCCTCACGGAAATTCTTATGCACGCCGCTGCTGGTCGCTGTACCATTGAGAGAGAAACGGTACCGCTTGCGCACGTTGCAATAGCCTGGGAGCGTCAGGCTCTGTCCGCTCGTCGTAAGCTCATTCTCGTTCCCTGATGTGGAGAAGAGGTGATGTTGTGCTTGCTATAGGCGGAGTGTGGGTGCGCACTGATGGAGCGCGAGTGTGAAGTACCTCAAGAGGAAAGGTTAACGTATCTCCATTCCCCTGTTCCATACCCGTTCATATGCGTAGCCCGGTTCTGCTCATCTGGTGTTCAGAATCGGGGTGAATTGTCGTATGGATGTGTGGCCTCACATCCATACGAATGGGAACGCGAAATGCTATAGGCATGAATCCTGTACATTAATAGTTGGGTGACCTGGGGAATTCTGGATTTTGGGCTGCGACCGATAACGGGTACACCGGGATAAACTGGCCGGATTGCCATTGGAACAGGTAGGAGATAGCCTGGGCGTTTTGTCCATCGGGGGTAAATTGCGCCGTTCCTTGCACTGTATTGAAGACATCACCTGAATGGAGTTCGGCAATAATTTTGGCGTTGTTGATGCTCTGTGTCTTATCAACAGCCTGTTCCAGAACCTGCCCCACGGAAAAACCTTCCGCCACGTCGGCATTAATCTGATCGGCATTACCGCCGTATTTGGCGAGATATGCCTGCACCATTTCAATGTTCTGGAAATTACTTGACTGTGGATACCAGCCGTTTGGCACGAACATGCCTTCAGTATATTTGAAACCACCAACAGCCCTGACAAAGTCCTGACCGAGATCTGGACCTGCAGTGGCGATCAACGCCCTGGGGTTATAGTGATCTTGCTTAAAAATTTTGATGTACATCTGCACATCGGGTAGCACTGTGCCGAGAATATCCACCTGCGCGTTGGTCGCAACCACCTGCTCCGCGACAGATGGAATATACTTCGTCACATAATTCGGGTCTTCTGTGGGATACGGATGAGCAATGTTATTGTAAAGAGTCGTGACACCTCCTTGCTCCAACAACTGTCTCGCGACATCCAGTTGTGATGTCGTGAATGGATCATCTGATGTTGCGTAAGCGGCAGTTTTGGGCCGCAGCGATAAGGGCAATGACAGGATATAGTACACAAAAGTCAACAGATCATTGGATGCTGGTAGCGATACGGCAAAGAGATTATGCAACTTCAGATTAAAAATAGATTGGGCTTCTCCAGACCCTTCTATGAAGGCAAAACCGGATTGAGCAGCGACCGGGGCCGACACTTTCGTCAGGGTGGAGGAAAATGGGCCAAAAAGCAGATCCACATGATCCTTATGAATCAGCGTATTGTAGTTGCTGACTACCTTTGCTGTCGTGCTATCGTCGTGCAAGATGACGAGCTGTACTGGATGACCGAGCAATCCCCCATTATTATTGACCGCTTGTTGCCAGAGCAGATAGCCCTGTTGCATGGCGGCCCCATCTGCCGCGTGGCTCCCTGTGCTGGACAGAGAGGTTCCAATGGTAATGGGAAGTTGACTACTGAACGTCGGGCTGGCAGATGGGTCCTGTGCGCACGCGCTCAATGCTGCGAGGATCATAATTAGGCTCGTAACGACTGAAAAAAAAGCCTTGCTTCTCAGAACAGGTTGTTTCAACATGTTCGTTCTCCTTCGATGTATTTCGCTACATCATTTTATGAACGAATAGATATAAGAGATTTTAAGGTAAGTCCATGTTATAGCCTCTCCATCTATTCCATGCTACTTTACTCTGTTTTTCAAGAAAATGAAATCACTCATGCATGAGACTCACCAAATTTTCCTAGAGGCGGTATAAGAAATCAGACTTTCTACTTCAGCTTGTTTGTGACAGAATGCTTTTCATGCCACTTAGAGGCGATACGAGAAGGCCAGAGGAGCCTGTTGGAGAGGATGATTCTGTCAGGGAAAAGTGAGACAGTACAGGCAGATGAAAGAAAAAGAGGCGAAAGAATCTCTCTGGTCTTGTTGAACCTGACACAGATGCTCAGTAGCCCTATGTTCGATGAACAAAGAGGGGTGGGCCAATATGGTTGTTTTGTACTTGCATAAAGAGAGTAACCAGGCTTTTCCAGCGAATGTTACTGGCGAATACGGAGAATAGTTCCTTGATTGGCACGAATGAGTTCTTCGGTCCTTATCTTGACCAGGGAGGTTTCACTGCCGCCTCCTGTAAAGACAAGCTCTCGTTCCATCACTTTAGGATCAATCAAGAACATCGCCTGATACCCGAATGAGGGCGTTCCTCCACACGGATAGCCGGTTTTTTCCAGGATTTCTTCTGGAGTTGCCAGCCGAAGTCCCTCTCTCTGCAACGTTTTGGCAATCCGTGAGACGCTCACTCGATCTTCGCCTTTCACAATGGCCGTAATCAGTCCACCTTCATTATCGAGAAGACAAATGTTTTTCACAAGCTCTTGAGGAGATGCGTTGACAGCACGAGCCGCTTCTGCAACTGAATGGCAGGGTTGATCGAATGACAGATGCTCGGCCTGGATTTGCTGCTCCTGAAGATAGGCTTGAAGTCGTTGTTCAGAGGTGTTCATCTGGCTTCCTTTCAAATGAGAGTAGTGATGAGATACATCTTACCAGAAAGTTGCTTTAAGGACAAGCTATTTCGTCTTCTATCCTCGTCTCGGACACTTGCTATGAATGTGCCGGATCCAACTGATCCGCTGTTGGTTCTGCTCAGCAGAACCAGGATTCGGTAAGGTGAGGAAGAATGTTGCGGGTACCGTAACTCGCGATTGCATTGGAGAGAGCGGATAGAGCAAGTCCTTCCCCTCTGGCAGCAAGAGCCAGCGCCTGAATTGAGAAGAAGGTTTCGATGGGATTGACTTTGTTGCGTTCTGCTTGTTCGACAAGCTGAGCGATGTTGCGTTGTAGCTCATCCATCCTGGGATCGGGATGATGCCAGCGATAGGTAAAGGCGGTTGCGTCAAGTTCACCGAGCCAGTGTTGGCTATCGGGAGAATCGAGCAGAGCGGAACCCGGAGGAACAAGCAGGCGAATTGAGAAATGAACAGGGTCAACGTGTTCGATCAGGTGCTGTTCCTCAAAAAATGAAAGTAGTGCAATGTAGCTGTCAAGTGTTTCCCAGGGAGAAAATGGCATGAGCGATGGTCGTAACGGTATGCCTACCTGTTCCATGATAGCAAAAACAGTTGCGACATCCTCGCTGGTATGGCCCTTGTCGAGATGCCGTAACACGTTCTCATTCAGAGATTCGACGGCTGAGACGATGAAGGCACAACCGTTTGCTTTTAATTCTGGCAAGAGATGCCGATACTTCAGCAGATGTTCAACTTTGATCGTTGCGTCAAAGGTAACGTCTGGAAATTCACTGTGAAGCGCACGAGTGATTCGCAAGGCATGTGTTGGACCGTTCAAGAAGTCAGGATCACCGAAAGTGATGTGACGCGCACCCTGGGCTATCTGTGTGCGGATGTCTGACAGGACGATATCAGCAGGTACGGCAAAAAAACGACCGTTGTAGATTGGCGTGATTGGGCAATGCAGGCAGGTATGTTTGCAGCCACGTGTCGTCTCAGTGTAACCTGCCAGCATCGCTATGCCATTTCGTTCTAAACGTGCATACTGTTCCAACGAAGGCAACTGGTGCCGCTGGGGAGTGACATATGCTGTGCGCTGTATCCATGGGCCGCTACTGGATTGCCGGGTGAAGACACCTGGCAGAGTAAGGGGCTCCTCCTGTTCAAGAGCGGAAATCAACCTAAGTAATGGCTCCTCGTATTCGCCGCCAATGGCCGAGTCAATGTGTTCGCGCAGGAGATAATCGGCGTTGAGGAGGGCGTAAAGTCCGTAGAAGCAGATATGAGCTGTCGGGTTGAGCTTGCGCACACGTTTGGCAACGTTTTGCCCAAGACGTAATGCGGTGTGCATGGGAACAGCAATAGCGACGAAGCGGGCATGCAAAATGGCCTCGTCGGATAACGCTTCTATCGCAGTATCAACGGGTACAGGATAATAGCCTGCCCGCTGAAGCATAGTGGAGAGCATGGCAAGATGCTGCGGTTGATGGCCCAGCTCATAACATGAAATGAGCAGAATATTACCGGGCTGTTTCATTTCTTGCGAGCGGCCCCGCCTCCGCCTTTGCTGCTTGAACCAGCACCAGCAGGCTCAATAGGTGTCCAACCCTTTGGCATCATCGCATCAGCGCCGAAGAAAAACTCTTCCATCTGTGTGCGCAGCAATTTGCGGGCCTCCGGGTCAGCCAGATTAAGGCCATAGTGATTGATAAGGAGCGTACTCTGTGCGGGCCACATATTGTAAGCCTCTTGAGATATTTGCTCGTAAATGCGTTGTCCCAGTTCGCCGGGGAATGGAGGTTTTTCCAACCCTGGGAGTTCGCGACCAAGTTTGACACAGTAAACCATTCGTGGCATGATAAAACTCCAAATGTGTGGTTAGATGTTTCGTTATAAAGATACTACAGGATAGGATGTTCAATGTCAAATGGTGTCCCTTTAGAACGCCCACCGAGAGTCCTCTTTTTCGGTATGCAAGGCGATTTTTCGCTGCCACCTTTGAAAGCCTTACTCGAGAAAGGTATCGAGGTGTGTGCAGTGGTTGTCCCCGCGCCATTGAGTAGCAGTGATAAGCAAACGCTTGCACCTGCTATCCGACGAAAAGAGCCTGTACGCACAGGGCATTCGCTCTTACCTTTGCTTCATTCTTCGCTGCATAACACTATTATACAACTTGCGGAGGCGCAACACATCCCTGTATGGGAAGTAGCGCGTTTAGCAGACCCAGCTACCATAGCTACGTTGCGAAACTATTCAGCGGATATACTGTGTGTCGCCTGTTTTTCCCTGTATATTCCGCGAGTTGTGTTGGATATCCCGCAATATGGATGTTTGAATCTACATCCTTCGCGGCTCCCTGCCAATCGTGGGCCAGACCCCCTCTTCTGGACATTGCGTGAAGGAAAACATCAAACGGGAGTCACCATTCATTATATGGATGAAGGGATGGATACGGGCGATATCGTCGCACAAACAATCATTGATATACCCGATGGCATCCGTTATAAGCAATTAGAGACGCAGTGCGCTGTCCAGGGAGGATATTTACTGGCGCAAGCGGTATGGGATATTTATAAGGGTCTGGCGACATCTTTCCCACAGGATGAGACAAAAAGCGAGTATCACACACTGCCAACGCATGAAGATTTCGTTGTTGATGTAAACAAGTGGAGCGCACGGCATGTCTATAATTTTGTGCGTGGTATAGCGACCAATGAGGAACCGGTCACGCTTATTGTCCACAATAAGCAGATAGAGGTACGTGACGCAGTTTCTTATAACCGTGATAGTAAGGTTGATGGAGATGAGAAGCAGGTGGGGTTGGAAAAGGAGTTATGGATACAGTGTAAGAAGGGGTGGGTTGCTGTAGTACAGCGATAATCACCCCAACAAACGTTCGATGGTTTGCAAGAAATCGTCTAACTCTAATGGTTTGCTGATACCAATAATCTTGCGTTTTTCGATTTCGTAGCGCGGAAGGCGTGCGCTAACAATGATCGCAGGAATATGCTCCATACCCTGAATAGCATGGAGGCGATCATATAATTCAATACCATTCATGCGTGGCAATTGATAATCAAGAATGAATAGCTCTGGTTTTATATTGGCGACAGCTTTTAGTGCCTGGAAACCATCTGTGACTAACATGGCCTGATGGTGTGTCTCTTGCTGGATAGCTTGAATAAGAAATGTGCCGATGCCTGTATCGTCTTCCACCACTAAAACTGTTTTGACTGTACTATTCGCTTCATCCGGGTTCTGTCCATCATTTTGAGGCATGCGCCAGCTCCGTTGCTAGTACGTAATACACAACTGAGAGAAAAGCCGACACACGAAATGGGTAACAGTTGAGTGTGCTGGCTTTTTCCGAACATGGGTTACTTATTTCTTGACCGATATCTCAACAATTTCGGTCGCTGTCAAAGTTGCTCTTTCCGCGAATTATAGCATGCTTTGTCAAACATTGCTCAGTACCAAAATGTTCTATCAATCACAGTCGAAACACTCTGAAGTAAGGCTAGAAGCAGAGCGAGACATACTAACAAATGTGCAACATTTGTTAGTATGTCGTATCTCTAAGGATATTCTAATGAGATTAAAGCAGTTATGCGTTGTCAAACCAGAGCGCGAAACTGCTTTCGTACTAATAGCACGGGACATGGCGCGTGGTCAACGACAAAGCGGGCAGTATGTCCGACTGATTTGGGGCCAATAGTGGGGCCGTCACTGATAGTAGAGCGAGAGCAGAGAACGACGAGGTCGGCTAACCATTCATCAGCTAGCCGAACAATCTCGCGCTCCGGGTTCCCTTCGCGCTTGAAGAGCGTTGCGCCGGAGAGATAGCGAGTGCCTTCGTCGAGAATATCCTGCGCAGTAGCATTTTCTGCCTTTTGCATCTG
>DATGJV010000519.1:0-6128 GCA_035295005.1 Ktedonobacteraceae bacterium
TTCCAATTCTTTCAACATATTCCACTCAGCAACTATGTCTTTCAAAGAACACATTTCCGCCGGGCATCACATACCCGTTGGCTCGCCGGGTATGGGATTTAGACGTTGACCCCTATGATAAGGTATGAAAAGAGAAACGAATCAGGGAGCCACCATGTCTGCAACCATTTTTGATAGTGCGCCACTTGTTGCGCGAATGAGCGAGGAACTGCGTGCGGAGGCGGAGGAGTTCCGCAAGCGACACCACCGGTCGGCTAAGATTGCCCAGCTTGTGGCGGGACACGATGCCGCCGCCGAAGTGTATAGCCGCCAACTGGTGCGTTCGTGCCGTTCCATTGGGCTGGGCTGTGCCACGCTGGCCTATCCATTTGAGGTCACCGAGGAAGAGTTGCGTGCGGAGGTTGCCGCGCTCAACAATGATCCGCATACCGATGGCGTTGTCTTGCTTTTGCCACTGCCAGAGCATATTCGCCAGCGTATTGTTACCGACGTGCTACAGCCTGAAAAGGACGTGGATGGGCTTGGATCGCGTAACGCGGGGAATCTTTTGCTTGGCTTTCCCAGTTTCATACCCTCGACTGCCGATGTGATTTTGACCGTGCTGCGTGACGCCGGATTGTCGGTCGCTGGCCTTAATGCCGTGGTTGTTGGACGCAGCAACATTGGCGGTAAGCCGAGCGCACTCGTGTTGATGCGTCAGGATGCCACCGTGACTATTTGCCACTCCTACACGCCCGATCTCGCCGCTATCACACGCGGTGCCGATGTGCTGGTGGTCAGTGTTGGACGTCCAGGTCTCATTACAGCCGACATGGTAAAGCCGGGCGCAATCGTCTTCGATGCTGGCATCAATACCGTAGCTGGCAAAGTTGTTGGCGATGTAGATTTCGCGACGGTCAGGGAAGTGGCGTCATTTCTCACACCTGTTCCAGGTGGTCTCGGCCCCCTGACTCACCTCATGTTGATTCGCCACACTCTTGTTGGGCCACAATAATAAAGAGAGCATAAAGAAGCAGGACACAACATCAAGATATGTGCGCCGCACATATCTTGATGTTGTGTCCTGCTTCTTTATGCAACTTTGCTGGCTCTGACCTGTTGCCTGGTTCGTACCAGAAAGGCGATCAGGCCGAAAACCAGGGCGATTACAAAGCTGGCGGCTGCATAGTAATGATGAACGCTTTTGACTATGCGCGGATATTTATCCATGCTGACCAGATAGGGTGTGCCGTCATGGAGTGAGATGTATGGATGGTAGATACCGGGTATCAGGAAATACACGGTCACGATGACGAAGAGAATAGCCACAGCTAGCGCAACAAAAAACACAGTTTTCATCGGTTGGATTTTCCCCCTAAATAAGATGGTGAATTGGCCGCAATATCGAGTAAAACGAATGAATGGCGGATGGTGCTACTGAGTAGCCAATCTGGGTTATCGAACTACAACAACGCTCGCTTGTTTCTCAACCATATCCCTACTCATTCTTCACCAAATTCGCCTGCTTGCTCGGTTAAAATCCTCATAGACCTTATGAAAAAGAACCTGGGTACACTCAGGGTGCGTTCCTACAGCCCGGCAGGAGAAACAAAAATGGCACTCAGCGTCAGTAATGATACAGGTAATCGTCTCGACAGCTCGGAATCTCTTTTCGATAGCGATTTGCCCGTCACGAACCAGTTGGAGACAGTGGAGCAGAAGCGGCGCTTTGAATTGCTGCGGTTAGCGTTTTTCGTGTTGAAGCTACGCAAACTGGAGCAGCGCCTGAACAACGAGCAGGGAAGTCTGGAATTTGTGGAAGACGCCAGCGAGCAGCGTGGCGAACAGCTTTTCCGCTGCAATCTGCTGCGCCACGCCATATTTCAACAGGTTGTGACGCTCATCCAGCTTGACTCCCGCGACCAGGCCATGCAGATTATCGAGGCGTGCAGGAAATAAAAACTTCTCTGGAAATAGGCGAAGAAACTGGGCGGTTTCTTCGCCTATTTCCAGAGAAGTTCCTAATATCCATACCGATTCTGGCGGGTGAAGATGTCGCCACTGATATTGACTGAGATGTTTTCTTTTTCGAGGGCGCGGCGTAGTTCTGACACGTTAATGCTATTGCTCACGAAAACCATAGTGGGACCCAGGCGTTGGAAGCCGAAAGATTTGAGTTTTGGCGAGGTGCAGAGTTCGTCAGCAACAGCTTCGCCGGATACTTCCAGTAGCAGCACTTGCGAGACTTTGGCCCCTTTAAAGGACTTGACCCAATCGCGCAGCGTGTACTCGACGTTTTGCGGCATGCCCTTCTGACTGCGCTCCTCCAGCGTGTGCAGCATCCGCTCAATAGTTGTACCGGACTCGGAGCCGCGCAGGACGGACGTGCGTGTGAGCGTCAGGCGGCTGACCACATCTATTTTGTTGACCTGCGCGAAGGGTAGGATGCTATACAACGCGGGAAAGTCCGGGTGCAACAATAGGATTTCGAAGTTGGGCTGCAAGACCAGCGCGGAATTGCCATTCGATGGTGCAAGTGACGGTGGAACTGTTTCCTTGTTTGCGGATAGCGCCTCTGCTCCCAGTTCGGTCAATCTGTAGGCGGCGGGATTCTCTTTGCTGCTATTTTCTGGCATAAAGCTGGCTTCTGGGAAGGCAAGCTCTACTATCCCCATTTCGTGAAGCGTTGAGGCGAGCATACCAGTATAGATTTCGCCGTCCTCGGTGTTCCATTTCGTGCGTAAAGCCGCATTCTTCGTGCGTTCGCCCTTCTTCATGCCGTACTGCACCGGGCGCATGGCGAAGGCGTCTTTGTCCCAGATGAGGTTCAGCAGAGCGGAGACGCTATACCATTTGCCGGGAATACTCTGCGCGAGATGTTTGGTGAGGGTACTTCGGGCAACATTTTGATTCCATGTATAGTAGCTCCACTGACTGTAATTGACCCCCGCGATATCGCGCCACTGGTGACAATTGTACCAGACCTCAAGCAAGCGTTTTGTTTGCCCGACAGCATCCAACCGCGACCACTGTTGTAGTTGTGGCCCTGGCTCATAGCGGGATTTCACGCCCTCGGCAGATTTTGAGGGAAGCTGGATGAGATTGAGGTCTCCAGCGATATGAAATACCATTTCCAGGTAGATATCTTCCTCGCCATAGTACTGTGTGCGCGGTATCCCTTGCAATAAGGGGCGAATTTTGTTGGCGATACGTTTGGGAACATAGCCGCCCTGTGTTGGCTCAATATTTTGCTGGTATACAGCCCCTACAATAGTTGCCAGGTCAAATAGCAGGGAGGTTGTGGCGGAAACGGCAGATGACGGTGCCACGGTGAGCGGAACGAACGGCTCATCTTCCTGATCGGGCTTATTGGCCTGCGTTGCCGCTAATTTCAGCGTTCTCAGTACGTCATGCGGCACAGCTAACACCCGTTTTCGCTCTGAGAAGGTATCGAAGGCGAGAACATAATTCTCGAAAGTTTGCAGCATATTGAACAACTGCGTATCATTATAGCCAGTCTTGTTACGTACCGCTTCCATGCTCATCTTGCCGCCTTGATCACAGAGCCATTTGAGCAATTCCCTGTCCTGCTTATCCAGTTGGCGCAGGACATCTGTCGCAAAAGCTGTCACCTTCAATCCTTGCTGGATCAATGCACGTAGTTGAGTGCGACTATAGTAGGCAGTATTGCGCTCAAGGTCGTATGTTTGCCGGGTTTCTTCGAGGTCGCCATAGAAGAAGTTGGAGAGAATCCGCTCAACAGGCATGGCCGAGCGGTCTGAATTGGCGGAAAAATACTCCTTGCCAGCAGTATACAGTGCTTCGGCGCTCTCCAGGTATGGCCGCACCAGGATGACTTCTTCGATAGTCGGTTTGCTCTTACTATTCTTGCTCGGCGCGTAAATGACGCGATAATTCTGGCTTTGCTTGACTTTACTTTTCTGAATGAGCAGAAGCCGTTCAAGTTTTGTCAGAATAGTTGCGAAACGTTCCAGTGGCAAGTGCAATTTTGACTGGATGGTATCGAGTTCAAGACCTTTCCGTTCGCTGTGGCCGAGTAGCTGGTAGAGGAACTGGCACTCGTCGAGCGAAAGCTGTTCCCACACAGAGCGAGCGGCGATAGGATTCTTGACACGTTGCAACAGGATACCGGCGCGAATGTTGTACTCTTTGTCGGTAGTATCACTCATGCCCCACAGACGAAAAATGTCTTCACGCTGTTGGGTGGTCAGCTTTTGCAGCGCCTGTAGTACTGTTTCCATCGTTACCTTATATTTCCTGCCGATACATCGGCACCTGGCGCGGTCAATCGGCCCCTAGATTGCTGGATTGGGTTCGTATTGTTCGAGGTAGCGAATCACCTCGCGGGTAAGCTGGCTGGGAGTTGAGGCCCCGGCGGTGACGGCCACGCGCTTTTTGCCTGTGAGCCATTCCGATTTAAGTTGTGAGAGGTCTTCGATGCGTACCGCGGGGACGCCCGCGAGTTCTTCTGAAACCTGGACGAGGCGGTTAGTGTTGTTGCTGCGCGGGTCGCCGACCACAATGGTCAAATCGGCCCCTTTTGCCTGAGCGACAATGGCCTCCTGCCGTGTCTGCGTGGCGGCGCAAATGTCAATATGCACTTCTGTCTGTGGGTAGCGCGTTTTGATGTACTGGATTACGCGGCGCGTATCCCATTGTGAAAGCGTGGTCTGGGTGGAGACAGCCAGTTTCGCTATTTGCTCTGGTGTAAGCATGAGCGCATCAACATCGGCCTCGGTCTCAATCAGAGTAATATGGCCCGGTACCTCGCCAATGACACCTTCCGGCTCCGGGTGGCCTTTCTTGCCGATGTAGAGAACATAATAGCCGTTGTCCACGAGTTCACGCACGAGATCATGCGTTTTTGTGACATCGGGACATGTGGCATCTATACAATTGAGACCTCGCTCACGCGCTCGCCATTTGACAAGCGGGGAGACGCCATGTGCGGTAAAAATCACCGTTCCGGCGGTGACTTGCTCAAGAATAGAGGCGCGGTCTGGCCCATCCAGCGTGACGACGCCGAGGTTAGTAAGTTCTTCTATCGCGTGACGATTGTGGACAATCTGTCCAATGACATAAATTGGGCGCGGTACCAGGGGGTCTTTTGCCGTCTGGCGTACTATTTGTAATGCATCAACAACCCCGTAGCAATAGCCACGGGGAGAAATTCTAATGACTTCCATTGGGTCCTCAATATAAGATGAGCCTTCTTAGCACATCATATACCTTACACAGGTACAAAACGTATTCCTCTATAGTCTATCACATTTGTCACTATCCTTTGCCGGCGCAATAAATCAGCCCTTGCGAGATTCACACGGAACCAGCCAACGTTGCATCTGTGATGCGCTTTGCCTCTTCAAGCAATTGTTGATCTTCTGTTAACGCCTCTACGATTTTCACCCCTTGCTCGGAAACAACCGTTGTAGTAATCGCTTCCACTGCCTGGGTTCCCACTCCCTGTGACTGTTTCAAGCGTGCCAGCCACGGAGCCATTGCCTTTGTATCAAGGTGCGCCACCTGCACCAGATAGCGTTGATTGCGCCGTACCACATAGCCCCGACCAGGCGGCAAATCGCTGATACGCACCCCTAGCAATGGCTGATCCTGTGGGTCTCCGCCGAGAATCAGGCCCAGACGGCACGCTTTTACCTGTTGCAGTAGCGCATCGTTACGTGAGAGGTCATTGGGAGTGCCGACCACGATAATATGTAGGCGCAAGTCTCGTGCTTGCAACAAGAACTCCTTGAGGTCCAACAATGGATTTTTACTCAGGACGCTAAACTGGTCGTAATCATCTATCACCAGCACGATAGGGTCTTCCTCTAAGCTCGGAAGATCGTCGCTGTCTTCCTGTTGTTCCAACAGCGCACGCAAACGCCCCATGCGTTCGCGCATCTCTTTTTTCAGAGCGTCAACGCACTGCACAAGCCGCTCCTCCGTGTCAGCATACATCCAGAGATTGGGTAGACGACGCAGCAAACGCGAACTACGACGAAAATCTACCAGCATTACCCGCGCCCGCCTGTTCTCAGAACTACATGCCAGCATCAACAGACTCGTATGCAATGCGCCTGTGCGTCCACTGCCGGGGCCACCTGCTATCAGCACATGCGGCGTATCAG
>DATGJV010000520.1:0-10905 GCA_035295005.1 Ktedonobacteraceae bacterium
CCATCAACAACAAGGTCG
The DNA here is from genome assembly GCA_035295005.1 of Ktedonobacteraceae bacterium. GTDB lineage: Bacteria > Chloroflexota > Ktedonobacteria > Ktedonobacterales > Ktedonobacteraceae > DATGJV01. Next base: position 19 of record DATGJV010000520.1, read on the forward strand.
TTCAAGCCACCTGTACGAGAGGCGATAATGGGACATCCAACCGACATTGCCTCAATTGCCACCAGGCCAAATGGCTCAGGCCACACCGAAGGAACCAGCGCGATTATACTGCGACGCCATGCCTCCAGAACTGCATAGCGCGGCCAATTCTTGAGGAATAGAACATTGCGCGGAGCATTTTCGGTCAATTTGCTCCACTCTGATGTGTGATAACCAATACAAACCAGGGGCGGCGCATGCGTAAGACCAGCATATGCTCGTAGTAGCACATCCACTCCCTTGTTACGTGATAAAGCGCCAGCAAAAAGGAGATAATCTTCGGTCGGTAGCTGAGCAAGATAGGGCAGTGCATCACCTCCACCATCCGCGTCATCACACGAAATGCTATCTGCACCAGGCATGAAGTTAGGAACGATCTGGAACGGCAATCCGCTACCAACCAGACCATTGCCAGTTGCCACCGCCTGGCTTATAGGCAGAAACATGTCAACAACATTGCGCCTGATGATATCCATCATCCAATGAGCGAGAGTAGTGGGTATACCCTTTGCCGGGCCGTAAAACTGAGCCGCGCAACCGAGACATTTTGTAAAACCAGGCCCCTTACAGGGTGAACCGTGATACACAAGAGTTGTTTTCGCACAGGCCAGATCGTAGTTGTGTAAAGTCACAACGAGCCTGGCACCACTCCAGACTTTCAGTGGGAGAAATGAATACACGAGCCAGTTATGGGCATGAATGATCTGAGGTTGTTCGTACTTGATTATCTGCCGTAATGCTAGCATTGCTTCTGGATCGGGAAAGGGAGGCGCGAACTGCCGTTCATTGTTACTGAAGAGCCTGGGTAATCGCTGCATTGAGGAATGAACGCGATACACGCGCATCCCCCGATCCAGTTCGTATTCCGCCTGGCCCCGATGCCCCAGCGTAACAACGACCACGTCGTGTCCACGCGCTACAAGTTCGATACCGAGGGAACGGGCCTGGATCGCTCCTCCACCTATTATTGGTGGATAGAATTGTGAAAGCATCATGACGCGCATACATGCCTCCGGGTACCAGCCTGGTAGGAGGTGAAAAGAGCCGCTATACGCTCAGTCCGCGTTGCTAACATAGCTGGACTTTCCTTTCTTGATGGTATTGCTGTATCCCTGCAACGTTCCTTCAGGATTTTTGCATGATGCTCAGTTCTCGATAGTGCCAGTGATGCAAATCCCGTTGAAGCAAATCCTCCAGTTTGCTTACGTCCTCCGCGAAGGACGCTTTGAGCTGCGTATAGAGCTGAGTATCCATAGACTCAGATCGTGTGAATATACCAATAGCCTTACTGGCCCACGCTAGACGCAGATGATGAGGCACCAGAGACTTGATGCGCTTCTCCAGAGTGCTGGGATGGTATATAAAATGGTTCAGCAGCAAATAAAGTCTGCGCGATTTTGGAACTCCCGCGGGGTTATAGCGCACGGAAGTGTTAATAGCAACATCTTCGTCCACTCCGAGGAATGAAAAGATAGCGCGTAACGTTTGCTCTGGATTGGCACAGAGATCATCGTACAATACCACTTTTACCTGCTCGGTTCCGAATATATCCAGGTAATGCTTGACCTGGTGATAATAGAGACCTGCTTCTTTGTACCACCACATCGGCTCGAAATCGGCTTGCTTGCGTTCTTCCTCTCGCCTCAATCCTTCAGCGAATTCCAGTGTCTCTCGTCCAAATAAAAAAGTGTAGGCGCTGTAGGCTCGCTCAACAGGCTCACGCAGGAGAATAATAATCTTCGCATCAGGAACAACCTGAGCAATTCGCTCTGCTGTACCTGGGTAGCATAAATAGAACACCGAGGCTTCGCCGACTGCTTTTGCCCCCTTCACACCGGCGAACAATTGAGCATACTGCGCCTCATCGGTAATCACTCTCTCATTAAGTCTTTCATCTCCTGGCCCTTTGAAGGATGATGGGAAAAGGCCACAGGCAAAAAAGTGCGTTTCCTTCTTTGGTGTAATGAAGATTTCGGGATGCTGGCTGAGATACCGGTTGAGAGAGGTTGTGCCGCACCTGGCCGCGCCAACGATGAAAAAATTCGGCAGAGTCTTCATGTTTATTTCATTTCCTTCCTTCATAAAGGAATTTCTCCTGGCTGGATAGCACCGGCAATGCCTCATGCTGTGAAGAACTTCGCACGACGGACTGGTAAACGTTTAGAAGATCGGCTGCACAGTCATCCCATGTTGGTAATGTAACGTTCACCGGTAGCAAGGGATGGTGCAGTTGCTTAATCACTGCTGCGGCCACCACTTCTGGTGTACTATTAATAGGAACCGCAGATGCGAGGCCCCGTTCAGCAAAATCTCGCAAAGCAGAGGTAGAGGCGACGAGTACCGGACGCTTGAGTGCCAGTGCTTCCAGCACAGCAATACCCTGAGCCTCATGCTCACTCAGTAGCGTGAGGAGGTCGGCGCTTGCGATCAGCGAAGACATACCATGCCAATCGCCTGGTGGAACCGCGCCAATTTCAACATGATCAGTAACGCCCAGTTTTCTCACTAACTTATGCAGAGCCGACTCATAGGGGCCAACACCTACAATACGGAGCTTCACATTTGGAACCTGTTCCAGTACTCTGGGCAGGGCTGCAATCACACGTTGGTGTCCTTTATATCGTTCGAGGCGTCCTATTGAAAGAATAAACGGATCATGCTGCGTCTCTTTCGTTGTTTTTTCCACCACGTCTGCCATTTGTGGTAAATGATCCGCTCCATTCGAGATAACGACAAATCGTTCGGCTGGAAGTCGTAAACGCTCTCGTGCGAGAGTAGCGTCAAATTCTGAAACGCCGATGAGCTTTCTTGCCCGTGACATGAGGGGACGTAACAGCATCCAGTGCGTTCCACGCAACGCCTTACGCACGGGCGACACATCTCCACTGCTGTGGATTGTGAGAACGTATGGAATATTGGCTCGCAGCGATGCAAGCATTGCAAGCGGTGGCACCAGATTATGGTATGCCTGACAGTGAACGAGATCCCACTGCCCACTGGTGATAACGCGGTAGATATCAGGCGCGAAGTAGTAGTCTTTATTGGTAGGCCAGGCTGGGACGCGACGAATCTGTATACCATCCGCCACCTCATACGTGGGAAGTTGGCGGCTCACATCTGTTGCCAGGATAGTAAGATCAACGCCTGCCTGTGCTAAGCGACGTCCCACCTGATAGACATGCATAGCCAGGCCCCCCTGTGGGTAGGAAGGGTAGCGTGGAGTTACCATGAGTACCCGCAGTGGACTGGATGTATCTGACATAACTGGCCTTTCTTTCTTGACTCCATAGTTTTCTTTCGTGTTTTTAGGTGATGTCTGGCTCTTGAGTTTGCCAGTGGCGCAAGTCCTGGTGAAGCAGGGCTTCTAGATTCCCTACATCCTCCGTGAAGTACGCTTTGAGCCGCGCATGTATCTGGATATCTTTTTCGACAGGCCGTAAGAACATGCCAATTGCCTTCCAGGCCAGTGCAGGCTTAATATGTTTTGCCAGAGGGCTAACTTTATTTACCAGCGGGCCAGCTTTACCGGCGAAGTTGTAGAGAAAGGTATAGAGGCCGCGAGATTTTGGCACTCCACCCATGTTATAGTGTCCAGAGGTATTGATGGAAATATTTGGTCTTACCTCAAGGAAGGAAAAAACATCACGTAGTGTTTGCTCTGGATGAGTGAAAAGCTCGTCGTACAGTACTACTTTTACTCTCTCTGTTCCGAACACATCCAGATAACGTTTCACCTGGTGATAATAGAGACCTGCTTCTTTGTACCACCACATCGGCTCGAAGCCTGTTTGTCTGCGTTCTTCCTCCTGACTTAGCCCTTCCACAAATTCCAGAGTCTCCCGACCGTCACGTACTAGAAGCATATAGGCGCTAAATGCTCGAGCTGCAGGCTCGCGTAATAGCACAATAATCTTTGAGTTAGGAGCTACTGCTGCGATACGCTCCGCAGTGCCTGGGAAGCACAGGTAAAAAACCGAGGACTCGCCGACCGCTTTTGCCCCTTTCACATCGGCGAACAATTGAGCATACTGCGCCTCATCAGCAATCACCCTCTGATTGAGCATTTCATCCCCTGGGCCGTTTCTGGGGAAATGATCGGCGGCAAAAAAATGTGGTTCTTTTCTTGGTGTAATGAAGATTTCGGGATGCTGGCTGAGATAGCGATTCAGCGAGGTAGTGCCAGAACGGGCGGCACCAACCACGAAAAAATTTGGCAAGGTTTTCACCTTTGTTTGATCTCCTTCCTTCCCATGCGAAGCTGGTTTGAGAAGCCTGAAAACTTCAGGGAACTATAGCATTATTTGTTGCAGCCAAACAACCAGAAAAGTGCGCAATTTTTCCGTGAGCAGCACTGCGGAATGTGCGCAGAGAATTTTACGAGTTGGTTGGCCTTCCCTCTAAGGATTTTGGCGTAGGGAAGTATCTTGCGTAAGAGGCAGGACTTCGAGTTGGTTTTTGCGCGGTGGAAGACAAAGGAAACGCAGGAGAATTACGTACTTACATTTATGCTTGTGGGATATGGCTCTGAATGCTACACTTTTTATGTGCTTGCGGGACTTCTGCTATCCCGGAGGAGATAGCGTGATCGAGTCAGTATCCAGGCATTGCGCATCTTCGAAGGACGATTCTTTCAGGAGACTGGAGTACGTATGGATCTTTCATTTACCGCGGATCAGCTTGCATTGAAATCTTCCGTCATTGAGTTCGCCAGCAAGGAGTTAAACCGCAACCTGCACGAACGCGAACAGTCAGGCGAGTTTCCTCGTGACGCATGGCGGGCCTGCGCCCGTTTTGGCATTCAGGGTCTGCCAATACCTGAAGAATTCGGGGGTAGTGGGGCCGATATTGTGACCACCGCCCTGGTGATGGAAGGTCTGGGTTATGCTTGCCGCGATAATGGCCTTATCTTCTCGCTCAATGCACAGATGTGGAGTATCGAACTCCCTCTATTGAAGTTTGGTACCTTCGAGCAGCAGAGAGCCTATTTGCCTGGCCTCGTCTCCGGCGATCTCATTGGTGTGCATGCGATGACCGAGGCGGATTCAGGCTCGGATGCGTTCAGTATGCACACGCGAGCCGAGCGGCGTGACGATCGCTATATCCTCAATGGCTCCAAGCTCTACATTACGAATGCGCCAATCGCCGATGTCGTCATTGTTTTTGCTACGCTCAACCCCGGTCGCGGCTTTGCCGGAGCGTGCGCGTTTCTCGTGAAGAGCGATACGCCGGGCTTTGAAGTGAGCCGTGGCCTCGATAAAATGGGGTTGCGTACCTCGCCGATGGGCGAGATCATCCTCACCGACTGCGAAGTCCCGGTCGAGAACAGGCTGGGTAAAGAAGGGGGAGGCATGGCAATCTTCAACTCCTCAATGGAATGGGAGCGAAGCTGCATTCTTGCCAGTGCCGTTGGTGCCATGCAATATCAGCTGGAGACCTGTGTGCGTTACGCACGCACTCGCCGGCAATTCGGACAGGCCATCGGCAAATTTCAAAGTATCTCCAATAAAATTGCCGATATGTACCTGCGGCTTGAGGCCGCACGGCTCCTGATTTACAAAGTGGCGTGGCTCAAACAACAGGGCAAATCCGCTCTGGCAGAGGCTGCCGCGGCAAAGGTTTTTACCAGTGAGGCATGGATACAGTCTAGTCTCGATGCCATCCAGATTCATGGCGCATATGGGTATATGAAGGAAGCCGGAATCGAGCGGGACCTGCGAGATTCGGTAGCGGGAACGATCTATTCCGGCACGTCAGAGATTCAACGGGTGATAATCGCACGTAGTCTTGGACTATAGGCGATTCGGGATGGACCGTGTAGTTCAATCATGAGGAATGACTATGGCTTACTTGCTCCAGCACTACCTGATAGCCAGCGCACGCCGCTCGCCTGCTAAAACGGCAGTGGTATCTGGTGAAAAGAGCATTTCCTATGGCACGCTTGATACATTGACAGATCAGTTGGCGGGCGTGCTTAGAGGACAGGGAGTGCTTCCGGGCGACCGCGTAGGCATCTACGTGTCCAAATCTATTGCTTCAATCGTTAGTATCTATGCCATTTTAAAGGCGGGTGCGTGTTATGTACCCCTTGATCCTGGGGCTCCGGCGCAACGCCTGGCATATATCGTTCGGGACAGCAAGATTACAACTCTGCTGACCTCTACCACGAAGGCGGCTGGCGTACAGGCGATGTTTCCCGACGATTGTCCTCTGCGCACAATAGTACTGGTGGATTACGACCTGTTGGAGGAACACCGGGCTGATACGATAGCTACACCTGCTGGTGTCGCAGTTGTACCCTGGAACGAGGTTCTGGCGTGGCCCGCGGCGTCTCTACCGGAGAACCCCGCTATTGAGACAGATTTAGCCTATATCCTCTATACCTCTGGTTCGACCGGCGTACCCAAGGGGGTCATGATCTCGCATCGCAATTCTCTGACGTTTGTCAACTGGGCGGCGGAATATGTCGGTCTGACTATAAATGATCGTGTCTCTAGCCACGCGCCTTTGCACTTTGACCTCTCTATCTTTGATATTTTCTCTTCCTGTCGGGCTGGCGCAACAATTATCCTCGTGCCAGAGGGGGCTGCGACCTTTCCAGTGCAACTAACCAGGCTGATCCAGCGTGAGCGCATTACCGTCTGGTACTCGGTACCTTCGGTACTAACGCTTCTGGTACTCTATGGCAATCTCGCGGCTCATGACCTCTCCCGTCTGCACACGATCATCTTTGCCGGGGAAGTCTTTCCAGTGAAATATTTGCGCCGGTTAATGGCCGCACTACCCCAGGCGCGTTATCTGAACTGGTATGGCCCAACGGAGACCAATGTTTGCACAGCTTACGAGGTGTTATTGCTGGAACCCGAACGGACAGCACCTGTTCCCATTGGCAAAGCCTGCGCCAACACGGAGGTCTTCGCAATTGATGCTGGCGGAAAGAAGGTGACAGTACCAGGCGAGACGGGCGAGTTATATGTACGCGGCCCAACGTTGATGCAAGGCTATTGGGGCGATCCCGAAAAGACGGCAAGAATGTTGATGCGCAACCCTTTCCAGCCGCATTTCTCTGAATGGGTGTATAAGACGGGCGATATTGTAACGCTGGACGCCGACGGGAATTATCTCTACCTCGGTCGTCAAGATGGAATGATTAAGACCCGTGGGTATCGTGTGGAGTTAGGAGAGATTGAAGCAGTTCTCTATGGGCATCCATCTATCAAAGAGGTTGCGGTACTGCCCATACCAGACGATGTACTCGGCAATCGTCTCCACGCGGTAATCAGCCCGTATGAAGGCACTGGACTAACCCGCGAGGACGTACTCACATTCTGTAACCAGCAACTGCCTCGCTATATGGTACCGGAGGTGATCGAGTTTCGCGAGGTGCTTCCAAAGACATCAACAGGCAAAACAGACCGCGTCAGCCTGGCGAAGAGTTTCTCTGCCTGACGAGCAGAAGCCAGTTATAGTATGAGTTCCAACGAAGCTATCGCGCCAGCTCACGATAAAAGGAACGGAAAAATTGTAGGTGCAACAATTTCAAGGAGATCAATGAATGGAATCAGTGATTAACGAGTATATTAGCCAGGAACTGATTGACAGGAGAGAATCGCTTCCGTTGAAGAATGATATGCCACTACTGGAGTCCGGTATCCTGGATTCACTGTCAGTACTCAAGCTCGTGCTATTTATTGAGGCGCAATTTGGCGTTGCAGTAGACCCCGAAGCTCTGATTCCAGAGAACTTCGAGACGGTTCATGCCATCTGCGTATTTCTTCGTACCCGGCAACAGTTGCAGGGAGTGTAGACATGGATAGAGGTCGTCTGGTAGGATCAGTTGTGCGTAAGGGAACTATACTCAAACTCGAACGTGTCCTCTATCGTATGGCCGTTGTGCCGCTGATAGCATTTCTTCCTGCATCTTTGGCCTATAAGGTGGCGTGTTTACGCGGTGATTGGTGTTACTGGTATGACTCCTGCAAGCGTGGGGAAATCAATCGCTGCCTTGAAGAGGTACTCGGCGATCAACTGAGCCCCGAGGCGCGTAGCCGTGTAACCCGCGACGTTTTTCGTCTGCGCTCCTGTCAAGCGGTGGATGTGACGCGCCTGCTGGGAAAAGGCCAGGCACTGGCGCGGCAAGTAGAGATACGAGGGTTGGAACACATTGAGAACGCCCTGGCGGCTGGCAAGGGAGCAATTCTCTGCAGTGCGCACTTTAGCTCTGTTGATAGCTGTTTCTCCTTAATTGGTACCCGTGGTTTTCCCATCACCGTGGTTGGTCGCTGGGTTAAAGGCAACCGGGCAGTTGAAAACCGCTCGTCCATAGAAACATTCGTCTCCGAGTTTATCCATCGGAAAATATTACAACGCCACCGGCACCGACCGAATATTGAGCCTCGGCCAGGAAAATTAGGGGTAGCAGTTCAGGCTGCCACCGTTCTACGCAACAACGAATTACTTGGCATTCTTCTCGATCCGCCAGTACTTGCTGCTGATCGCGCACGAGCGGTACCCATGAAATTTCTCAACGGACAGGCTCTCCTACTACCCGGTGTTGTTACGATTGCCCAGCTTATAGGAACGCCGGTGCTGATGACATTTCTGCTCCGCTCAGCCGACTGGCGGCATCAAGTTCTGCAGATTTCTCCACCAGTACCTGTGGATGGCGATCCTGTAGCTGCCTTCGGGAACTGTTTAGCAGTGGTAGAAGCAACTATTCGTAAAAATCCGGCCCACTGGGTCTTCTGGAATTCTTCTGATCTGGTTGATCTGGGGTTATTATCTGAGAAGACCACAAAAGTTCTCGCGGAATGCCGGGTTGTGTGAGACTACAGTGGGAGAGAGCATTACTCGTTGCTGCTATTGAGTACGATTGAGAGCTAACTGAGGATTGATTGCATGAAAGTGATGATAAAAAACCTGACCATAACGTGAGGGCGTGCCACTCCAATTAGCTATAAGTCCATAGGCACCACATCCCCAGGGCATCCATACCCAGGGCAGGTAGGAAATAGCATGAGCGTCTGCCCACGACATGTAGGTATTCACAAAGGTTGTTTGACAATTGTTTTCCCCAAACTCACCGGTCACAACAGGCATGTGTTGGGCAATTGGAGCTATCACACTATCCCAACAGGCTTGCATATCACAGGCTTTCGCCCCGCCTTGATAATTGTGAAAAGAAGCAAGCAGTTGATGTTGTGGATCCGAGGGGAGATAGCGGAGAAATTGAGAAAGATCATTCGCTGAACCCAATCCTCCAAGCATAATCGGGTTGGTTGCTCCTGTCGCACGGATAGCGTTCACCATCTCCTGCATGCCTTCAGTTTGCCATTGTGTTCGCACATATGCACAATGCTCACAGGGTACAAAGCGGGAAACAGTACATCCTCCATCACGCCAGCATTCCCACGGATTCGCGGTCAGTGAGTTATATGAAGCAATGTTTGGTTCATTGTATGGTTCAAAGATGACTGCTGGATCATCTTTAAAGGTAGTAGCAACCGATGTCCAGAACGCCGTTGCGTGGTCTTTGTCCGCCATTGGTTGCTGAGCATCCGATTGCTCTGTTCCCGGCGCGTTCCAATGCAGATCAACAATCGCGTATAAGCCGTTGTGATGCAGCAGTTGCAAAAAGTTGACGATAGCGTTCTGGTAATTGCTGCCTGAAACTGAAGGGGCAACATTATTTATACCAAGCCAGCAGTCTTCATTTAAGGTGACACGTACTACATTAATATGCCAGGAAGCCATTGCCGCAACGTGTCCTGCGTCAACGGGTTGCACGAAGATGGAGGGTTGCTGTTGCACACACCATTTGGCACCAATAAAATTGACACCGATTAACCGGATTGGCTGTCCCTGCGCATTAACCAGGTGATTTCCCGAAACATGTATCGCAAGTCCTCCTGTATTTGATGGTGGCGGCTGATTGGCCGTGGGATGTTGCCGGGTGAGAAAGACCACAAGGGCGGCAACAAGCAGAATGAGAACAAGGAAAAGAGTTCCCAGGAGAAAGATGAATCTCCGCGATGAAAGAAATCTTCTTTCGCGCATACGTTGCCTTATCTCTACTAAAGCAGAAACCTCATTATCCAGTGAACGTTTTTTAGCGAACGTTCTTTAGAGTATAATGCGCAAGAGCAAATCTCACAAGAAAGCAGGCAGCAAGGTAACTGCGCTTTTACGGAGCAAAGGCATAAAGGTTTCCTTTCGAGTCTCCTATGTAAAGGACACCATTCGAGATACTTGTTGCACCAAAGAAGACTCCACTGGTAAGAAAGTAGGTGAAAAGGATTTTTCCCGAAGTTGAGGCGACCAGCTTGAGTGCTGTCCCCGCGCCCACAGCAATTACTCCCGGAACCACTGTCACAGCCCCCTGGACCTGGCCCGTGATGAAGCAATCTTGCCAGAGGAAGTTACCAGTAGCAGGATCAACGGCCCTCAAGCTCCCTGTGTGCGAGGCTCCCTGGCAGGACGTGCCGCTGATATTTGCCCATCCTCCACCCACGAAAAGGGTTTTGCCATTCCAGGCGCTGGGTGAGTAGATTTCTCCCACCGCTATCGTTGCTTGCCAGAGAGGCCCATTATTGAGACTCCCGCGAACAAAAGTATAATAGATGCCATTTTTGTTCTCAAGGCCCACCAGTGACTGCACAACGCCGTTAATCGTGGCCTGGAACAGTGTCGGTGTGGATCCGAAATCACTATCAGACACCTGTTGATTCTGCGGCACCTGCCAGGAACCTATCAGAGACAAATCGGATAGATTTACTTCAATGAGCGACACGGCATAGGTCTCCGACTGTGAACACGTGCCTGCATTGCCTGTGGCAAAATACAGTGTACCAG
>DATGJV010000521.1:0-3327 GCA_035295005.1 Ktedonobacteraceae bacterium
CCACTGCTTTCAGCATTTCTTACATGTTTCCAAGCAAGGCATTGTATAAGTGCATCTGGCGACTGAGCGCACGCTGATAGATGGAGGCATGTTGTGGGTCAGGTTGGAGAGGTTCTGAGAGTTCCGGTGGCACTTTTCCCACATCGGGAAGAATATTCATCGCCTCGAGGGCCAGTAGTGCGACACCACGGGCCGAGGCTTCGTGTTCGTAAGAAGGATAGAGGGGAACGCCTAAAATATCGGCCAGCACGCTTTGTAGTGTTTTGGAACCGAGCAGCGCGCCCCCACTGCCAATAATTCGTGGCTTCTCTTCTTGTATGTTGAGAGCGATGCAGAGTTGTTGATAGACCAGGGCCAGTTGATACGCCAGTGCTTCGATAGCGGCGCGTAACATATCATTCGGTGAAGTATGTGTCTGGATACCAGCAACGACGGCGCGGGCCTCGGCATGCCAACCAAGACTGCGTTCACCCGAAATGAAAGGGAGGATGGTAATACCATGACCATCGGGCGGTAGTTGGGCAACTTCAGGGTCAGCCTCATTCAGCGATGGCAGACGCAACGTTTCGCTCATCCAGGCAAAGACGTTGCCGCCTTCGCTCAAGGCACCACCGAGCAGACCACGTTTCGCGTCTATCAGGTAAAGCCAGAGTCCTTCCGGCGGTGTGACCGAATCGGGCGAGACAACCACGCGAATGGCACTGGAAGTTCCTACTGTCAGCGCCCAGTTGCTACTGATAGCGCAACCGGAACCAACATTGGCAGCCGCACCGTCACCAATCGCCGGAAACCAGGGTATCTCGTTTAGCGCGGGCCAGCGCGAGGCGTATTCCGGTGTCAGTCCCTGTACGCTATCATGCAGATCGCCCAATCTGGGAAATTGTTCGGGTTTTACTCCAAGCACTTTCATCATGTCAGTATCCCATTTGCGCTCCCGCGTGATAAGCATACCGGTGCCGGAAGCCATTGATAGACTACAGACGGATTGACCAAGAAACTTGCGGTGCAGATATTCACCAAAAGAGAGCCACTGCGTCACACGTTGAAATATGTCAGGCTCGGCACCTGCCAACCAGCGCAACTTGGCGGGCCAGTAACTGGCGTGCAAACGCGCTCCCGTGCGCCTGTGAATATCCTTTTCGTCCAATTGCGAACGGAGTTCCGCAGCCGCTTGCCGTGGGCGCGTATCCTCCCACGTGATTAAAGGCGTAATTGCCTTGCCATCGGCATCCACACCGACAAGGCTATGCCAGAAGGTATCGGCGGCAACCGCTCCAATCGAACTCGCCAACGAGCCCGCCGCTTTCAACACTTTATCTATCGTATCGGCAACTACCGAAACCAGTACATCGGCATCAACCGAGACCTCTCCTTCATTCGATAGCGTCAACTCATAGGAATCCTGCGATTGTATGCCTGGTACTGCTTCACCTTTCGAGTCAAACAATAAAGCGCGTGTCGAGGAAGTACCAACATCCAACGCAAGAATAAATGGGAGTCCGGCTTTGAAGTTCTCGCTCTGAACCATAACGACATGCCTCCAATATTGTGATGAGTTTTCTGCTAGCTGGCCTGTATCTTCACTACAAACATTACCAGTAATACTTCCATCACGCAAGGTTATCTAGAGAAGCAAACACAAGGAACCGGCACACCCCCACGAGCGGGGTGTGCCGGTTCCTTGTGTTTGCTTCTCTACTTCTGTTTCCCCTCGACCAGAATCAACGCACATACTGCACTGGCGAAAGCCAAACCTGCGCCAATGAGCATTGCCAGACGGAAACCGCCCACAAATGACTCGGCAATGGCTCTGCTCAATTCTGCATGCAATGCGCCATGTACGTTGGATGGCACTTCGGCCCCTACCAGTTTGGTGCGTTGCGCATCGAGCGCCTGTCGTATCGCTGGCGATACATTCAGGTTGTTTAAATGGTTATCGAGATTGTTGCCAAATGCCTGGATGACGAAGATGCTCAAGACGGCAATCGAGAGCAGACCGGCGATACGCGAGACGGCGTTATTGATGCCCGACGCGATACCAGCATAGTGGTCCTCGACCGCATTTAGCACCGCCGTCGTCAAAGGCGCGATGGTGATTGACATACCGAGGCCCAGCACAACAACGGCGGGGAAAAAGGTGGTCCAGTAGCTGCCGCCGATATCAGGAAGCGCAAAGAGGATAAAACCAATACCAGCAATCGTTGGGCCAATAACAAGGGGCAATTTCGCGCCGTAGCGCGTGATTAATCCACCCGACCACCGTGAAAGGCTAAACACGATGATAGTGAATGGTAGCAATGAGGCTCCTGCTGCCGCAGGAGAGTAACCCTGTGTGCGTATCAGATCGAACGGTAAGAAGAAAAAGGAGCCACTCAAACCGGCGTAGAGGAACAGCGTCAGCAGGTTTGTTCCCGCGAATGTGCGCGAGCGAAACAGCTTGAGCGGCATCATCGGTGCTTTGACGCGCAATTCCACAATAATAAAGGCGGTGAGCGCGACAAGCCCAAGCGCGACACTACTCAGCACAATGGGATTGGAGAGGCCGAGGTTATCCGATTCGATCAGTCCATAGATGATGCCGCCGAGGCTGAGCGTTGCCAGCAAGGCACCGATCCAATCCAACGGCGCGTTGTCGTCCTCGTCGCGATTCTCCGGCACGCGCCAGAAGAGTACGAGCAGGACAATCACGGCTATCGGTATGTTGATAAAGAACACCCAGCGCCATGACGCGGCCTGTACCAACCAGCCGCCCAGGACAGGGCCAAGCGCGGAGGTGATTGCGGAAAAGCCGGACCATAGCCCGATAGCTTGTCCGCGCCTTTCAGCAGGAAAGAGGGCCCGTATAATAGCAAGGCTTCCCGGAGTCAGCATAGCTCCGCCGATGCCCTGCACCGCACGGGCGGCGATAAGCTGTGTGCCATTGGGCGAGAGGCCGCACCACATTGAAGCGACGGCAAACAGGGCAATACCAATCGCAAAGATGCGTTTGCGACCATAACGATCGCCCAATGAGCCGCCAACGAGGATGAGGGCGGCGAGGAAAAGCGCATATGCCTCCACGACCCATTGCACGCTCGTCGCATCCATGTTCAAGTCAGTTTGTATACGTGGCAAGGCGACATTAACGACATTGGCGTCAATAAAGACCATACTTGAGCCAAGAATAGGTGCCAGAAGTATCCACGGGCCAGTTTTCTTAATATCTGTTGTTGCTAACGCCGTTCTGCCAGAAATAGGAACGTTGCTATGCAATGGTTGAGATATGTGTTCCATAATGATTGTGCTTTCGTGATAGAGAGATTGACATATGTAAGTGGTAACACTTTT